>DOHD01000130.1:2496-4378 GCA_003535455.1 Acidimicrobium sp. | reverse complement strand
CAAATTTGCCACGAGATCGACAAGCGACCGCAAGGTCCCCCCCGCCGAAGCAAGCGAGTCAACCGGCGTGATCGAACCATCGGTCTCGATGTCGATGATCAAGTTGTCGTAGTTCGTCGATTGCTCAACACGTGTCGGCACGACTTCAAAAGTCACGCGACGAATCGGCGAGAAGATTGCATCAATCGGAATAATGCCGATTGTCTTTCGAGCACCGTCGCGGTCGGACGACATGTATCCTTTGCCACGCTCGACGGTGAGTTCAAACACGAGTTTGCCCTTTGCCGAAAGCGTTGCAATTTTTTGAGACTTGTTGAGAATTTCTACCTCTGGCGGACATTGAATGTCGCCCGCGGTGAGCTCTATCGGTCCTTTGACATCGACGCTCAATACGACCGGGGCATCTGAAGTCGATTGCAACACTATGTCTTTCAGGTTGAGAATAATTTCGGTTACGTCTTGTGTGACACCCTCGATCGTGTCGAACTCGTGCAATGCCGACTCGAACTTCACCGATGTGATGGCCGCACCCGGAATCGACGACAACAACATTCGGCGCAACGAGTTGCCGATCGTGTGACCGAGACCTGGCTCGAGTGGACCAACCGAAAACTTCTGGCGGTTGTTCTCTGGTGAACCGATTGGTTCGACTGTTGGGCGCTGGATTACAAGCATGATTTCTCCTCTAACTCTTCTTGGGGTTACTTCGAATAAAGCTCAACGATTAATTGTTCTCGCACAGGCACGTCGATCTGCTCGCGCACCGGCAACTCACGCACGGTGACTTGCTTGCCAGCCTCGGCGACATCTAGCCACGCCACAACCTTGCGATCAAGAGTGTCGATGTTGTGCTGAATGACGATCATGTTGCCGCCCTTTGTCGACAGCGTCACAACCTCACCTTTTTGCAATGTGTATGACGGAATATCGACCCGCTTGCCGTCGACTTTGACCAAGCCGTGGCTCACAAATTGGCGCGCCTGTGGACGAGATGCCGCCCAACCTGCGCGGTAAACCACATTGTCAAGTCGCAACTCTAAAAGGCGCAACAGGTTTTCGCCGGTGGGGCCCGTCAGACGCACTGACCTCTTATATAGGTTTCGAAATTGACGCTCGAGCAGGCCGTAAATGAACTTTGCCTTTTGCTTTTCTTGCATCTGGGCGAGATACTCGCTGCCAGCACCCTTGCGTCGCGAACGACCGTGGTGACCCGGCGGAAACGGACGGCGCTCAAGTGCCTTGCTGCCTTTTGTATTTTCGAAAACGTTGACGCCAAGACGACGTGAAATGCGAACTTTCGGACCTGTATAACGAGCCATGACTTATGGACGCTTTCTCTTTGGTTGACGGCAACCGTTGTGCGGCACAGGCGAAAGATCTTTGATGCCCGAAACTTCGATGCCGAGGTTTTGAATTTGACGCAACGCAGTATCGCGACCTGAGCCCGGACCTTTAACGTGCACTTCGGCACGACGAAGACCGAGTTCCATTGCGGCGCGACCGGCTTTTTCTGCGGCCATCTGCGCAGCGAACGGTGTCGATTTGCGCGAACCACTAAAACCAACACCACCAGACGATGCCCATGAAATGACATTGCCTTCGGTGTCTGTCACCGAAACGATTGTGTTGTTAAAAGTGCTCTTGATATGGACGATGCCTGACGAGACATTGCGACGCTCGCGCTTGCGCTTGCGACTTCCTGCTTTTGCTTCAGCCATGATTACTTCCTAACTGCGATCTTCTTGTTGGCGACAGTCTTCTTCGGGCCCTTACGCGTGCGAGCGTTGGTGTGCGTGCGCTGACCACGAACCGGCAAACCTTTGCGATGTCGCGTTCCTTGATATGAACCAATCTCGATCTTGCGTTTGATGTCGGTCTGCAC
>DOHD01000130.1:0-2391 GCA_003535455.1 Acidimicrobium sp. | reverse complement strand
TATGTCAAACCAATTTCAAGGCGCTTCTCGCGCGGAATGTCTACTCCAGAAATACGTGCCATTTTGTCTCTCTCGCTCAGCCTTGACGTTGCTTATGGCGTGGGTTTTCGCAGATAACCATTACGCGGCTGTGCCGACGGATGATCTTGCACTTCTCGCAGATTTTCTTAACGCTGGTTCTTACTTTCACAGCACGCCTTTATTTAAATCGATATGTAATACGACCTCTTGTGAGGTCATACGGTGTTAGCTCTACTTGCACTTTGTCGCCAGGAAGAATTCGAATGTAATTCATTCGCATCTTTCCCGAAATATGAGCCAAAACCGTATGTCCGTTTTCTAATTCGACTCGAAACATTGCGTTGGGTAGGGATTCAGTAATCTTGCCTTCCAGCACGATTGCATCTTCCTTATTTTTGGGCAAAATTTCTCCGAACGGATTTGGTTTTTTCTCTTATTACCCAGCGGTCCGAAGACCGTTTAGGGCGACTAGTTAGGCTATCGGCGCAGGCCAGTTTCAACCACTGTTTTTATGCGATCAAACACCTGATCTGGCGAACCCAAACCGTCAACTACGTGCAGAGATCCCCGTCCCTGATAGTAAGAAATCAGCGGAGCCGTCTGGGTCTCGTAGACATCTAAACGCTTGTTTATCGCCGCGGGCGAATCATCGGTTCTCTGAACAACTGCCCCACCGCACTTGTCGCACTTCCAAGGTTTGGGTTCTTTGCCGGTAGCCGTATATATAGCGTCGCATCTCTCGCAGGTTCTTCGCGACGAAAGTCGCCCGAGAACTATTTCGCGATCGACATCTAAGTCGATCACAAAACCCACGGGTCGTGCCTGGGTCAACGAATCAAATGCCGTGGCCTGACCGATCGTGCGTGGAAACCCGTCGAGTACAAAACCAGCGGTTCGTGCATCTTCTTGCCCGATGCGACCCTGAACCAACGAGACCATTAAGTCATCATTTACCAATTCTCCACGATCTAATACGGCTTTGGCTGCGCGCCCGACCACAGAATCTTGCTTAACAGCGTTACGCAACATTTCGCCCGTAGAAATATGTGGCACTTCGAAATATTTTGCAAGCCGAGCACTTTGCGTGCCCTTGCCGGCGCCTTGGCGACCGAACATGATGATTCTCACTCCAGCACTCATGAGTTTTTCATTCCGATCCTGTGGCCAATAAGAATTTATTCGAAGTTAGATGACTCGAAATTATTGCTTAAGGAAACCTTCGTAGTTGCGTTGCATCAACTGACTGTCAATCTGACGCATCAGCTCTAAGGCAACACCCACCGCGATCAACACGGTGGTGCCAGCAAACGGAAACGAGCTCACGTTGCCGACCCACAAAACGATGTATGGCAAAATCGCAATCACCGCAACGAACATCGCGCCTGGCAATGTGATGCGATTAACTGTTTTGGCTAAGAACGATTCGGTCTGCTGACCAGGTCGAATACCCGGAATAAAACCACCTTGCTTGCGCAACTGATCTGCTTGTCGAATCGGGTCAAACGCGATCGAATTATAAAAATACGCGAATGCGATAATCAACAACGCAAAAATCGTGACATACAAAAGGTTTTGGCTATTGATCAGATACTGATCTACGAAACGAGCGATTGAACCTCGCCAACCCTCACCGCTACCCAACATATTCGACATCAAAACCGGCAACAACAACACCGAACTGGCGAAAATAATCGGCACAACACCCGACTGGTTTACTTTTAGCGGAATGTAAGTGTTTTGCCCGCCGTACATTTTGCGACCCACCACACGCTTGGCAAACTGAACAGGCAGTCGTCTCTGCCCCAACTCGACGCGAACCACGGCAAGAATGATCGCAATTGTTAGTGCGACCAAAATTGCGAAAACCAAAGTCTTTCTGGTCTGCAGCAACGAGTAGTAACTGAACGGCAAGTTACTAACGACAGATGCAAAAATAACCATCGACATACCGTTGCCGATACCGCGTTGGCTAATCAACTCGCCAATCCACATCAACAACGCGGTGCCAGCCACCAACGACGGAATCACCAGCAGGGCTCGCGGCATAAACGGATCAAGCAGAACTACATCTGGTGCGTGTCGGCTCGCACCAAAAAACGCCGAACCACGACCTTGACCAAAAATAAAAGTTAGGCCGGCACCTTGCAATGTTGCGATGCCGATCGCCACATAGCGAGTCCATTGGGTAATTTTGCGTTGACCGGTGGCGCCTTCTTGTTGCCATTGCTCAAGTTTCGGAATAACGACAGTCAAAACCTGCATGATGATGCTCGACGTGATGTAAGGCATGATGCCGAGCGCAAAAATACTGAAGCGTGACAAAGCACCGCCAGAGAACATATTGAACAAACTCAAAATGCCGCCTTGCTG
>DOHD01000063.1:11293-23139 GCA_003535455.1 Acidimicrobium sp. | reverse complement strand
CGGCAGCGAGCCACACGGGTGCACTCGCCAGCAACGATCGAATTTTCGAAGGAGTTTGCTCGAGTACTGGAACGATTCGAATTTCGGACGTCGAACTTGCATTTGATGTCGCGGCAACTCTGGCTACGCAACCTATGCCAAAGGGCAACAACATAATCGTATTGACCACCGTTGGTGGCTGGGGTGTCGTCACGGCTGATGTCATCGTCGACGAGAATGTTCTTAATTTGATGCAATTACCGAATCATCTTGAAGCTGCTATCTCTGAGTTGCTGCCCCAACGGTGGAGCAAGAACAACCCTATTGATTGCGCTGGTGGCGAAACTCGTGAAACCGTCGCCGAAGTTATGAGACTCGTGGCTTCTGATCGAGCGGTAGATGCAGTTATTTTTCTTGGTATCGGAATTCAGTCAAATCAGGCACGCATGATGCGTGAAGGGAGTTATTTCCCGAATTTCGAACTTGAACGAATTGTTACTTACCACGAGAGACAGGATGAAATGTATGCGAAGGTTGCTGCTGACCTTTCACAAGAGTTTGAAAAGCCAATTTTGATCGCGACAGAACTTGGTGTGGCAGATCCAAATAATCCCGGCGTTTTGGCAGTAAAAAATACCGGTCGACACTGTTATTCAAGTGGTCAGCGAGCTGCTCGTGCCTTATCTAGTGTCTACCAGTATGCAAAATGGCGAGAATTAGCTACTCATGCGTAGAAACCTGTTGACACAGATTGCCAAACGAACCGAGATGTTTTTACATCGTTTGCCGACCCGACGACTGCTTGTCGTACTGGTGACGATAACGATTTGTGTTGCTGTTCCACTGCTCTCGGTATGGCAGGTTGCTTTAGCCGCAGGAGATGAGGTTCGTCCGCTGGCCGAGCAGCGCGATTTGTTGCCGTCGCCGGCTACACCTATTTTGTCGGTTCGCCGCGTGCCACAAACTTTGGTCGATATGAATTCGGCTGGTCGTGTGCAAGAAAAGTTGGCCAGAGTCATTTCGGCTTTGCCACCCGAATCGTGTTTGACGGTCGTAACAGATTCAAAGACTGTTGTCGAAGTCAACTCAATGAAGCCACTGATTCCGGGGAGCAATCTCAAACTCTTAACTGCAGCCGTGGCTTTGGATGTTCTCGGTCCTGAACGCAAGTTCTCGACAAAGTTGCTAGGAATTGTTGCTGGTTCGGTTGTTCGCGGTGACCTCTGGTTGGTCGGATCTGGTGATCCTTTACTGACTACCCGGGCATATCCATTAACTGAAAAATACCCGACGATCACACCAACAGATGTCGAAGCTCTTGTCGATGCATTGGTGGCACTCGGTGTTCGCTCGGTTGAAGGTTCTGTGATTGGAGATGAATCTCTCTACGATCGCGAACGCTACGCACCGAGTTGGGGAGATGGTATTCGTAGTGTCGAGGCTGGCCCGCTTGGATCTCTGATGATCAATGATGGCTCGGTTTCAGGATCGCCACTGAAACCGGTTAACCCTGCGTTCGCTGCGGCCACAGAATTTACGACACTTCTGAATTCTCGCGGGATTTCAGTTCGCGATGCGCCAGACATTGGTACTGCATCTAGCGATACACCCGTCATCGCTTCGATTGAGTCGGTGAAGATGAAAGAAATCGTGGCGGAAATGCTGATCAACAGTGACAACAACACCGCCGAGTTGTTGACCAAAGAAATTGGATTAGTAGCTCGGGGATCTGCCACTCGAATCGATGGTTTGAATGTGATTGCATCGAAGATCGCGGAATGGGGCCTGCCTGGCACCGGAGTCGCGCTGTTGGACGGATCTGGTCTGGATCGTGGAAACTATGTCACTTGTGATTTGATCACTCAACTTTTGCAACGAGATGGACGCAATGGTTTAATCACAACATCACTGGCAACTGCCGGAAAAACAGGAACCCTACGTGACACATTTTTGTCCGGACCAGGGACAGGCACAATGCGAGCAAAAACTGGCACGCTTAATGGAGTCAAATCATTGTCGGGCATGTTTCCTCTCGACGACGGACGTGCGACATTTTTCTCATTGATTATGAATGGCAGTGGTACATCAACTTTGAACTTTTATCGACCAATCTGGAACAATCTGGCTGCAGGTTTGGCATCAGGAAATGCCCGATTAACGGTGACCGATCTCTTGCCTCTCGCCAACAACGAGGAGCCTTAGTCAGTCGTAGAATGCAGATGTGACTGGATTCAAAGTAGGTGCGTCAAAAGAAGAAAAGAGTGACCAGAAGAGCGTCTCTGAAATTTTTGACATGCTGAAAATCTATATAATTCGCGAGACCACAAAACCAATTCGCGGTGTATTTCGTTGGCTGGGTTTCGGGGCGGTTGCGGCGATTTCACTCAGCATTGGTGTGGTGCTTGGCGCCCTCGGGGTATTGCGTCTGATTCAGAGCCTGATTTTTATAGATTCAAACACTTGGTCGTGGGTTAACTACATTGTCGCATTGGTTTTCTGCTGTTTGATTTTTGTATTTACGGTTTCAAGAATTCGCAAGGGGTCGCTAGAAAAATGAAAGATAAGGATCAAGACTTTTCGCGTGACGATTTGATTTCCAATCTCGAGCAGTTTCAAGACGACCTCAAGGACATACTAAGTAGACGGTCGACACAGTTGAAGGCACTGATCGGCGGAGCCTCGTCGTTAGCAATGTTGTCGTCGTTTTTTCTAGGACGTAAAAGCGGAAAGAAGCGTGGTACAAGGTCGACTTCAGAAACCGCTGAGTAAATAGGGGCTTTCGATGTTCGCACTCGGAGAAAAAGTTCTCTTGATCGATTCAAAGAAACGTCGATATCTCTTCACCCTCGAGTTGGATGGCGAGTTTCATACACATTCTGGTTTTATGCGTCATACCGAAATTGTTGGCACTCATGAAGGGTCGACTGTTCGATCTTCTAAGGGCGCGGACTACATTGTTTTGCGTCCGACTCTTGAAGATTTTGTAATCCAAATGCCGCGAGGTGCCCAGGTTATCTATCCGAAAGATTTGGCACCGATCTGTATGATCGCCGACATTTATCCTGGTGTAAAGGTCTTCGAGTCAGGTCTCGGCTCGGGCGCTCTTTCAATGACGATGTTGCGTTATGGGGCTGTAATCGATGGCTACGAGATCAGAGAAGATTTTGCGAACCGTGCGCAAACAAATGTGCGTGAATTTCTTGGAGCTGAGTCGTTGAACAATTTTCGCGTGTCGATCAAAGATGTGTATGCGGGTATTACCGAATCTGGATTTGACCGCATGGTTTTAGATTTGCCAGAACCATGGCGGGTCGTGCCACACGCCGAGAAATCATTGCGAACGGGCGGAATTTTGGTTGCCTATTCGCCGAGCATCACACAGGCGGTTAAGACTCGCGAAACTATGGCAGACGGATGGCTGGATCATCGAACACTCGAAGTGTTGCATCGCACTTGGCATATCGAGGGATCTTCAGTTCGCCCGGACCACCGCATGGTAGCCCACACCGGCTTTTTAACTAGCGCAAGATTTGTGGGCGCCTAATTTTTTAAGGCTCGATGAAGATGCACTCGCCAGGGCATTCTTCGGCAGACTCGACAACGGCATCTAACTGTGAATCAGCAAAGTTGGCCACACCCTCAGCACCCTGAGCGTTGCCTTTCGCTGTCGCGTATATCGTCGAACCCTCTTTGACATAAGCGAGGCCATCATCTAACAGGGTAAAAACATCAGGCGCAATTTCTTCACAGAGCCCGTCTCCGGTGCAGAGATCCTGATCAATCCAGACTTTCATAACTCAGCGACTCCTTGAGATTTCAACATTTGGTACGACGACGAAAATAGGCTACACGGGCAAGGGCATTGTTTAGGTATATCTTCGGCTTTTCAATAGTGGTCTTTGACCTATACGGTGGGCTTTCTAAGTTGAAAGGCAGATTTCACGATGGCACGAGAGGGTGACGCAAATGCTGAGATTGCACGTGATCGTGCGCGACAACTCGAAGAAAAATTGCTTGAGATTAAGGGTCAACTGGCACATGCAGTGGCACAAAATGAAAAACTTTCCTATACATTGCGCGAATCTCGTGAGCACATTGCGTCACTACGAGACGAAGTCGAGAAACTGACACAGCCACCCAGTGGCTACGGCGTGATAGTTGGCAAGAACGATGACTCGACTATTGACATTTTGACGAGTGGTAGAAAAATGCGTGTCGCTATTCATCCAGAAATTGACTTTGAAAGTCTTGAGCGTGGCGCAGAGGTCGTGCTCAACGAAAGTTTCAATGTCGTCAAAGTGCGAATTCCTGAAGTAATCGGTGAAGTCGTCCATTTGAAAGAAATCCTCGAAGATGGAGTCAGAGCAGTTGTGACTGGTCGAGGTGATGATGAGAGAGTTTGCGAGCTTGCAGACTCGATTCGTGGAACTATTTTGAGGAGCGGAGACCTGCTACGAATGGATCCAAAGACGAATCTCTTGCTTGAGCGCTTGAGTCAACCCGAGGTTGAGCATTTGTTGCTCGAAGAAGTTCCCGACATCAGCTATGACGACATCGGGGGTCTTGACCTCCAAATCGAACAGATCGCTGATGCCGTTGAGTTGCCGTTCTTGTTTGGTGATCTTTTTGCTGAACATCAATTGCCCGCGCCAAAGGGCATTTTGCTATACGGACCTCCGGGTTGCGGAAAGACGCTTATTGCCAAGGCAGTCGCAAATAGCCTTGCCAAAAAAGTATCACTCGCAAATGGAGGGGATAAGGCGAAGAGTTACTTCATCAACATCAAAGGCCCTGAACTTCTCAATAAGTATGTCGGAGAAACCGAGCGCCAAATTCGTCTTGTGTTTCAACGAGCGCGCGAAAAAAGCGAAGAAGGTTGGCCAGTGATCGTGTTTTTTGACGAAATGGATTCAATGTTCAGAACTCGCGGTACCGGGATTTCGTCTGATATGGAGTCAACAATCGTGCCGCAGTTGCTGGCTGAAATCGACGGGGTCGAAGGTTTGCGAAATGTAATTGTCATCGGCGCCACTAATCGTGAGGATCTGATCGACCCCGCAATTCTGCGACCTGGTCGGTTGGACGTAAAGATTCGGATTGAGCGACCAGATGCGAATGCGGCGAAACAGATCTTCGCTCGCTATCTTACGAATGAACTGCCAATTGCGAAAGAAATTATCGAAGAAAACGGTGATTCGGTCGACACTGCGATCAAGTGCATGATCGATAGGACGGTAGCCGAGATGTATAGACAGGACGAGCAAAATCGATTCTTAGAAGTCACATATCAAAATGGCGATCGCGATGTAATGTATTTTAAAGATTTCTCTTCCGGTGCAATGATCGAGAACATCGTTCGTAGGGCAAAGAAATTGGCAATCAAGCGATTAATCGCAACGGGTGAACGCGGAATCAAACTCGAAGATCTGATTACTTCGATCCGGCAAGAGTTTAAGGAACATGAAGATCTTCCGAATACAACCAACCCAGACGACTGGGCGAAGATTTCTGGCAAAAAGGGTGAACGAATCGTATTTATTCGTACATTGGTGCACAACCCTACAGATTTCAGTTCGGGTGGCAGAGCAATCGAGAAAACTCCAACTGGTCAGTATCTATAGGTTTAGACATTGAGTATCCCAAAAGTTCTCGGTCTCGAAACCGAATATGGAATCATCGCCACGGGGGTTGATTCAAGTCCGGTCACGTCATCGTCATTATTGATTAATTCATATGTGAGCCGATTCGACACCTCAATCGGCTGGGACTTCGACGCAGAAAGGCCCAGCGTCGATGCACGAGGGTTCAATCTTGACGATGTGTTTCCTCAAGATATTGAAATGAACATGGTCAACACGGTTCTGACAAATGGCGCTCGTTATTACGTTGATCATGCACACCCCGAAGTTTCAACACCAGAATGCCGAACTGCGAGCGAGGCCGTGCTCTTCGACCGTGCAGGCGAAGAAATCGTCAAAGAAAGCATGCTGGCGGCAAAGCGAGTTTTGCCAGATGGTGCCGAGTTGGTCGCTTACAAAAATAATTCTGACGGCAAAGGAAATAGTTATGGATGCCATGAGAATTATCTTGTCAGTCGATCGGTGCCTTTCGGTGAACTGGCAACGCTGATCACCGCGCACTTCGTTACACGTCAAGTCTTTTGTGGCGCAGGCAAGGTGGGAAGTGAATTTGAAGGAATGCCGCAGTCATCGGTGTCTTTTCAGATTTCACAGAGAGCGGATTTTTTTGAAGAAGAAATCGGTTTGGAGACGACGCTTAAGAGGCCGATTGTAAATACTCGAGACGAGCCTCACTGCGATCCGACAAAGTATCGGCGTTTGCATGTCATCGTTGGCGACGCGAACATGAGTGAAGTTGCCACCTTTTTGAAACTTGGAACCACCGCAATTTTGTTGGCAATGATCGAGGATGATCAGCTTGACCATGACCTAATTCTGGCGACACCAGTCGCGGCTATCCGGCAAGTGAGCCACGACCCAACGTTGAGACAGAAAATCCTGATGGATTCTGGCAAAACAATTACGGCTTTAGAGCTGCAACAAGTTCTTTGTGAGCGTGCCGAACAATACGCCGATCGATTCGGCCTTGAATGCGTCGGTGATGACGACGGCAAACTTATTTTGCGCAGATGGCGTGAAGTTATCGAAGGTTTAGATGATGATCCAGCGACGATGGCTCATGTGGTTGATTGGGTGGCGAAGAAGCGAATGATAGATGGGATGGCAGATCGTTATAGTCTGCGGAGCAACGATCCACGTCTTAAAGCGATCGACTTGCAATACCACGACATGCGGAACGAGAAATGTTTGGCAACTCGCGCGGGTCTAGAGACTATGACGAGAAATGATGAGGTGATACTGGCAACAACCACGCCACCAAGTTCAACGCGAGCCTATTTCAGAGGTATGTGTCTGCAAAAATGGCCGAATGACGTCGTCGCTGCGAATTGGGACAGCGTCGTTTTTGACATCGGGCGAGATCCGTTGCGACGTGTTCCGATGATGGAGCCACTTCGTGGAACCCGTGAATTGACTGAGAAACTTTTTTTACAGAGTTCGACACCAGCAGAGCTTGTAGCCGCTTTAGGTGACCAAACTTCATCTTCGCATTTTAAACCCACCAACTGACGCGAAGTCATTTTCTCATTGGTTTTACAACCGAGCACAGATTGGCTATGGTGCGAATATGGCAGAGCGAACCCGTAAACAAAAAACATCGAATGAGAGAACCGAAACCGATGAGATAGTTGAGGCGAAGATTTCAACAAAAGGCGAAAAGTTGAAAGCAGACCTTGATGATCTTTTAGATGAAATTGACGAAGTTCTTGAGACAAATGCTGAAGACTTCGTTAAGAGTTATGTGCAAAAAGGCGGCCAATAGGCGTATCCTAAAAATATGTCAATGCCGATTTTCTCAGCCGGATCTGACCCGGGGGCAAATTTTGGCGAATTGCTAAAGCGCGTTGGAATTTCACCCTTCAGCGCGCAATCAGAAAGCAACGATCTGACAATTCCGCATGCCACTACATGCGTGGCGATGTGTTTTTCGGGCGGAGTTGTTATGGCGGGTGACCGTCGTGCGACTTCAGGCAATTTGATCAGCCATCGCAGTATGGAAAAGGTTGTCCAGGCCGATGAATTTAGCGGAGTAGCGATCGCTGGCGCGGCAGGACCTGCGATGGAGATGATCAAATTATTTCAGTTGCAGCTAGAACACTATGAAAAAGTTGAAGGTCAGACCCTCTCACTTGAAGGAAAAGCGAATCAACTTTCGATGTTCGTGCGAAGCAATCTTCCAGCGGCGATGCAAGGTCTTATCGTCGTGCCGATATTCGCCGGTTATGACGGTCATTCTAAATCAGGACGTCTTTGGGATTACGACGTAACGGGTGGTCGGTACGAAGAAAAAGATTTCGTGGCAACAGGTTCAGGCATGCTTCATGCAAGCACGGTCATGCGTGTTGCTTGGCGACGAGATCTAGCAAGAACTGACGCGATTAAACTCTGCGCACGAGCTTTGTGGGAAGCAGCTGATGCTGATTCTGCGACGGGAGGACCCGATTTACTGCGGGGTATTTATCCTGTTGTTGCTTCGATCACCAAAGAGGGCTGGAGCGCAGTTTCTGATGAGACTTTGGCGGCGATCTATCTTGAGATTCAAAACGAGGTGGGGACGCGATGAGTATGCCGTTCTACGTACCACCAGAACAATTCATGAAGGACCGAGCTGATTATGCCCGCAAGGGCATCGCCCGAGGTCGTACTCTCGTGGCGTTGCAGTATAAAGACGGCCTAGCAATTATTTCAGAAAATCCATCCACGACTTTGCATAAGATCAGCGAAATCTATGATCGAATCGCGTTTGCTGGAGTGGGCAAATATAACGAGTTCGACCAATTACGAGTCGCTGGTGTTCGTGCTGCTGATCTCAAGGGATATCAGTTTTCACGACAAGATGTCGATGCACGAAGTCTCACTAATCAATATGCACAAATATTGAGCCAGATGTTCAGTGAGTCACCCAAGCCTATGGAGGTCGAACTTTTGGTCGCAGAAATCGGCGTTGACAAGACGAGCGACAGACTATTTCACGTTTTGTTCGACGGCACAGTACTGGATGAGCATAATTTTTGTGTTCTCGGTGGCGACAGCGAATCAGTCGCCAAGACGCTGAGCGCGTCATTTAAGAATGATATGAATTTGAAGGACGTACTCAAGTTGTCTGTAGCCGCTCTGTCAGGGGCCGATCGCAAATTGACCCATGACGAGCTCGAAGTCGCGGTTCTCGAGCGTAATGGTCGACGCCGATGCTTCAGGCGTATTGACGACGCCGAAATTAAAACAAATCTCGACTGAGATGGACCGTCGCATATACGGTCTTGAAAACGAATATGGCGTCACATGCACCTTGAGGGGGCAGCGAAGACTCAGTCCCGATGAGGTGGCTCGTTACTTGTTTCGAAAAGTTGTTAGTTGGGGTCGAAGTTCAAATGTCTTTCTCGAAAATGGTGCAAGACTTTATTTGGACGTCGGATCTCATCCTGAATATGCGACGCCAGAATGCGACTCGATTCACGAGGTCATTGTTCACGACAAAGCCGGTGAGCGAATTCTCGAAGAGTTGCTAGTCGGTGCCGAGCAAAGATTGCGCGACGAGGGTATCCGCGGAACGATTTATCTCTTTAAGAACAACACTGATTCTGCAGGAAATAGTTATGGTTGTCACGAGAATTATTTGACTTCACGGGCCGATGACATCGAAAAGTATGCCGAAGTGCTCATTCCATTTTTGGTGACAAGGCAAATTTTTACCGGTTCGGGCAAAGTTCTACAAACTGCTCGCGGACCAATCTTTTCGATCGCACAACGTGCCGAGCATATTTGGGAGGGTCTCAGCTCGGCAACCACTCGAAGCCGACCCATAATCAACACGCGCGATGAGCCACACGCGGATGCTGAAAAATACCGCCGTCTACATGTGATCGTGGGCGACTCGAATATGAGTGAATATACAAATTTCGTCAAAGTTGGTTCAACGGCCTGCCTTTTGAAGATGATGGAAGACGATTCGTTAGTGATGCGTGATTTCACGCTTGAAAATCAAACACGAGCGATACGTGAAATCAGTCATGACATCACTTGCCGTCGTAAAATTCGGCTTGCCTCAGGACGTGAGCTCTCAGCCCTTGACATACAACGCGAGTTATTGGATAAAGCCCTGCGTTATGCAGATACGGGTCGATTCAATTTGAACGAGACCAAAGCCCTAGGAATGTGGGAGCACTGTATCTCTACTATCGAGAATGATCCTCTCAAGTTGAGTCGCGAGGTTGATTGGGTGATCAAATATCAACTAGTTGAGGCTTTTCGAAGTAAACATAATTTGGCTCTTGATGATTCACGCGTTCAGTTGGTAGATCTTCAATATCATGACATTTGCCGCGAACGCGGACTGTTCTACAAATTGCAACAAAATGGTTTGGTTGATCGAATTTGCAACGAAGAAGAAATTGAGACAGCCCGAACGGTTGCACCACAGACAACTCGCGCAAAACTGCGGGGCGAATTTATAAGGCGAGCTAAAGAGCGCAAGCGCGATTACACGGTCGACTGGGTTCATTTGAAACTTAACGATCAAGCACAGCGAACAGTTTTGTGCAAAGACCCGTTTAAGCACAGAGATGAAAGAGTTGAAAAACTCATCGCGTCTCTATAGCAATATTGCGCGCACACTACGATAGATAGGTGCCCGATTTGCAATTCGATCAAACTAAGCGCAGGCGTTCGATGGCCGCAAGGCAACTGGTCGAGTGGGTCGTTGTTGTGGCCGTGGCGTTGCTCGTTGCAATGCTGATTCGATTATTTTTGTTGCAACAGTTTTATATTTCAGGCCCCAGCATGGAGACAACGATGTTCACCGACAATCGAGTGCTGGTGAACAAACTCGCATATCGAATCGGTGATGTCAACCGTGGAGATATTGTTGTGTTTGATCGCGTCACTATGAATGGCACCGATGTCGAGCATGATGACTTGATCAAGCGGGTTATAGCTCTCGAAGGTGAGCAAATAGAGATTCGAAAGTGCGTCGTGTACATCGACGGAAAGGCTCTGAGTGAACCCTATTTGCCGTCGCGCGATACGAATCAACCAGACCTTTCAAATAGATGTGGAACCGTCGATATGGAAATGCAGACGGTCGAGGAAGGATCGATTTTCTTGATGGGAGACAATAGACCCCAATCGTTCGATAGCCGAATGTTCGGAGCTATCAAAAAAGACCTCGTAATTGGGAGGGCCTTCGTCTTAATCTGGCCGCCGACATCCTGGTCAAGACTTTAGATATTCTTTTGCGCGTCGACCATGCGATCGGGCCAATCGCTAAAGACGGCGTCTACCCCCATAAGCAATGCACTACAAATTTGTTCTGTATGTTGAAGGTCCCAGCTGAATGCACCAATGTTGAACCGATGGGCGAGTGCAACTAGTCCACCATTCCAATCCGTGTGGTGCATGTTCAATACATCGATTTTAAACTCTGCGAGATTCGCACACCGTCGTTCTGGACCTTCCGAAATCTTTCTAAGACGAATCGAATTCACGTATCTAAAGAGTGGATATTGCTGTTTAAGGGAGGCCAATAGTTCAAGATCGGGATGACAAATGAAAATTCTGTTCATTGATTCTGGTTTGTCGACCAATTGATCGATGATCGGCATTGCAGTTGGATCACAAAGATCTATTGAAATCGGAATATTCGGTGTCGCAATCTCAAGTAGGTCTGTCAATTTCGGCATCTTTGATTGGATTTCGCTGAACTCGCACTCGCCAATCTTCTTCGACCGAACGCGTGAAAAGCGCTTTTGACGCACGACACCGTCATGATCCAACACGACATGTTTGTCTTTTGTGACCCAACAGTCGGTTTCTAACCCGGTTGCGCCGAGTCTTAGCGCGAGCCGAAAAGCATCAATGGAATTTTCTGGTGCATGCGCACTCGCACCACGGTGGGCGAACAAGATCGGCTGTTGATAAAGAGAAGGAAGTCGCTGCTGCACACTCTGATATTAGGAGAGGTCATCTCCTAGACTTTGGTTATGTTCAATTTGACCGGTAGCGAGATTATGTTCTTGCTCGTTATCGGTCTCGTGGTACTTGGACCCGAGAAATTGCCCGATGCAATTCGTCGACTTGGTCGCCTATATTCCGAACTCAAGCGAATGTCCTCCGGAGTGCAAACAGATTTTCGAAAGGTCATGGACGAGCCGCTAAAAGAGATGATTAATACGACCAATTCAATGAAGGCCCTGTTTAACGACACTTCGAGCCAGTTTCAAGCGGCCGCAA
>DOHD01000063.1:0-11263 GCA_003535455.1 Acidimicrobium sp. | reverse complement strand
GGCGACGCCTCAGAGAACGCGGTCAACGAAAGTAAGGATGACAATGAGATCGCCGATGCAATAGAACGCGCTGCCCTCATAGCGCGCGAACGCGTGGAGAAACAGAGAGCCGAAGACGAACAGTCGATGAATGCGTTGGACGATGTTTCATAATGGCGTTTAGATCTTCAAAGTCGAATTCGACAACGATGTCACTTGGAGAGCATCTGGGTGAACTACGGATGAGACTTATTCGATCAATCATCGCAGTTGCGCTTGGTGCATCGGCAATTCTTGCTTTTTATGACCCCGTATTGCAGTTTTTAACTCGGCCTTATCGCCAACTGTGCAAAGATCGACCCGATTTCAATTGCGACGGTTCACTATTTGCACTCGGACCACTAGACGGTTTAGCAGCTCGAATGAGGATTGCCGGATATGGCGGACTTATCGTCGCGTTACCCGTAATTCTTTGGCAGCTTTGGCGATTTATCGTCCCTGCATTAAACAAGAAAGAGAAGCAATACACGATTCCATTTATTGTGTCGTCTGTTGTGTTGTTCGCGACCGGAGGTGCGCTCGCATATTGGACACTTTCGAAGGCGCTCGAGTTCTTGATCTCATGGTCAGGCACCGAGGTGAACCAAGCTTTTCAAATTACTAAATATGTGAGCTTGGTCATTTTGATGATTTTGGCGTTTGGAGTGGGTTTTCTAACGCCCTTACTTATTGTATTTTTGCAACTTGTTGGTGTCGTGACACCAAAAACTTTGATCAAGCAATGGCGAATCGCGATCGTTGCAATCTTCTTTGTTGCTGCCGTCATCACCCCAAGTGGTGACCCAATAACTTTGATGGCATTGGGTTTGCCGTTGACATTCTTATATTTCGTCGCAATTTTGATTGGATTCATTGCCATTCGAAAACGTGCGCGTAGAGACGAATAGTCGTCTCCGAACATTGATGTCAAGACCCAGTCGAGATCAACTCATTGCGAGATATGACTTCGCAATCGATAAGTTTCAAATATTGGCTCTCGACGCTTTAGATCGCGGTGAGTCGGTCTTGGTTGCGGCACCAACTGGATCGGGCAAGACACTTGTTGCTGAATACGCCATAGAAGCGGCGCGCCGTCAAGGCCAGCGTGCCTTTTATACCGCACCTATCAAGGCGTTGTCTAACCAAAAGTACAATGATCTCGTTGCACATTACGGCAAGACCGATGTTGGTTTGTTGACGGGCGATAACAGTGTTAATCCGACCGCACCAATTATCGTGATGACGACCGAAGTCTTGCGAAACATGATTTATGCGAGATCTGACGCACTCGCAAAGTTGAGCGTGGTCGTCTTAGATGAAGTACATTTCTTGCAAGACGCGTACCGCGGGCCAGTTTGGGAAGAAGTTATTATCCATCTCGACCCGACAGTGCAATTGGTCTGTTTATCCGCGACTGTTTCGAATGCGACTGAGGTGACAGAGTGGCTAAGCACAGTTCGTGGCAAGACGGTGCCAATAGTCGAAGAGAAGCGACCCGTCGAACTGATCAACCATTTTGTTGTTGGTGATGCTGCAGAACATGAGGTCAAGATATTCGAGACGATTATCAACGGAGCACCCAATCAAGAGGTAACAAAACTCGAGGCGACTTCGGCAAACAGAAATATACGCAGCGTTGGTCGCGGTAATCGCAGATCGAATCGTGCGCTTTCATCACGAATGCGCTCGAGGTTATTTTCGCCAAACCGCATAGAAGTAGTTGACCTGCTGCAGCACGAAGACCTTCTGCCAGCAATTGTGTTTATTTTTAGCCGTAATCAATGCGACGAAGCAGCCGAGGTGTGTGTTCGCGGAGGTGTGCGTCTAACCGATGCCGAACAACGCGCCGAAATCGCCGAGATCGTAGACAGCCGAGTCGAGATGTTTAGCGATGACGACCTTGCGGCCCTGAATTTTTCAAGATTCGCGAATCAACTTGAAGCGGGCATCGGCTCTCACCATGCAGGTTTGGTGCCAGCGTTCAAAGAAATTGTCGAAGAATGCTTCATCAAAGGGCTCGTGAGATTGGTGTTCGCAACCGAAACTTTGGCTGTGGGGCTGAACATGCCGGCCCGCGCGGTTGTAATCGAAAAGATCACCAAGTTCACAGGCGAACATCACCAGCCGTTGAAGGCCTCGGAATATACGCAATTGACTGGTCGAGCAGGCCGACGCGGCATCGACACCGTTGGACACGCACTCGTGTTGTGGAACCAGTTCATAAATTTCGATCAAGTCGCGGCCTTGGCCATGAGCAGGTCATTCCGTCTTGTGTCGGCATTCCGCCCGACTTATAACATGGCTGCAAACTTGATTCAGACGCATTCGCGCCAAGAGGCACACCATTTGTTGAATCTGTCGTTCGCTCAATTTCAGAGCGGACGCGATGTCGTCGAAATTCAAGCTCGCATCGCACGACGAGGCAAAGAGCGCGACAGATTGCGCGAGCAGGCGCACAGTAATTTCGGCGACATTGATGACTACCGACGTTCATTTAGTTTGCGACCAGATGCAAGCGAAATCGAGGAAGCGATAGGACAATTGAGTCTTGGAGACATGATCAACCTGCCGCGACAGAGCATAAAAGCCGCTGTGGTCGCGACTGCACAACGAACCAACGGAACAAAACTGACATTAGTTACGGCAAGTAAATTGATCGTTAATCTGCAGGTCGGAGATTTTGAGTCGCCCCCACAGAAGATTGGGTTTATAAAGTTGCCCGATTCATATGCACGGACTAGTCCAAAATTTATAAAAGAAGTTGCTCAGCGAGTGCAGCGGACAAAAGTCAAGACGCATAATGGCAGAGGTTTCGGGTCAGGCGAGCGTGACCATCCGGTACTTAATGACCCGGAGTTAAAACGGCGTTTGATTGCAGCGAAGTCGGCCGACCGCATTGACCGTGAATTGAAGTTGATGGAGGAGCGCATCGATAAATCGGTGCAGTCTGTAAGTGCTCAATTTGATGACTTAGTTCGCCTAATGGAGCGGCGTGGTTATGTTTCGAACTGGCAGTTGACCGACCAGGGTCGCTCATTAGCGAGAATTTTTCACGAACTAGACCTTGTAATTGCTGAAGCACTAATTGAGAAATTGTTTGATGATCTGAATCCAGCCGAGTTGGCTTCTCTTTTGAGTGTCTTCGTCTATGAATATCGGCGCGCCGAAGAACCACCAAAACCACGTATACCGAAGACCCTGCAAACACAATGGAAGGTTGTCAAAGAGCTGAGCGAGACGATTGCCAAAGATGAGGAGCTTGCGGGTATCGCGCCACATCGCCCCGTCGATGCTGGATTAATGGAAATTACATATGACTGGGCGAGTGGCGGTGAATTGATCGACATTCTCGATGACGATCTGACGGCCGGTGATTTTGTTCGAACAATGAAACAGTTGATCGATTTGTTGCGGCAGATTTCTCTGATCGCTGCAAATTCGCAAACTTCACAAACTGCTGAGCAGGCCGTAACAGCTCTTTTTCGGGGAGTAGTTGCAGCGTCGCAAGGCTCGACGATTGAATCACTGTGACAATTAAGAAGGGTCAAGATTGGGGCTGTTTAGTTGCCAAACCGAAAGATTTGCATTTGGTCGCAGATGATTTCGAGGCGAGCTATTTTCTGAGCCAACATTTATCGGTTGGAGGCGCGCCAGTTGAGATTTCTATTTTAAAATCTGATCTTGCACGCTCACTGGGAATCTCGGGTGCGAATGTAAACAAGAACGAGATGTTACAGACGCATTTCGACGTTATTGAAACAATATTCATAGGTGATGGACAGACATCAGTCGATAGAAGGCTTTTTCTTGGACATGCTTTCGTTCAGAATGGTTTTGCAACTGGTGCAAAGGTTGGTGTTCTGAACTCGTCGTTCGTAGGCAAACGAAATTGGGCGCCAAGAGCCCACCCAAACGACGGCAAGTTTGATGTTGTCGAAATCGAACAGTCAATAAGTATTCGCCAACGTTTAAAGGCATACAGTTTGATGCGATCGGGATCTCACCTGCCGCATCCAAAGATCAATTATCGACAAGTTGTGGATTATTCGGCCGATTGCATTAATCTTCCTCGGTTATATATCGAAAGCAAGCTAGTTGGCACAGTGGTTCAATGCAGTTTCAAGATAATGCCCGACGCGGCAGTTCTTTATTGGTGAGTATTATCATTGGATCATGGCACCGACTATGACCGATAATCAAATTGTTGAGCTAAAGCAAAGTGTCTGTCGCGACATCGACAAGAGAGCAAATGACCTGGTGAGCATCAGTCATCAGATTCACGATAAGCCCGAAACGAATTTCGAAGAACATTTTGCGCACAAGATTTTGACCGATTACATTGCTGAGGCCAAATTGAAGGTCACTCGAGGTGCTTATGATCTGGAGACCGCCTTTGACATGAGAGTAAGGGGTGGCGATGGACCAACTGTCGCAGTTCTTTGCGAATATGACGCTCTACCTGGAATTGGACACGCCTGTGGCCACAACATCATCGCCACGGCTGGTCTCGGTGCTGGGTTGGCACTCAGCGCGGTAGCTGAACAGTGCGGTGGAAATCTCGTGGTGATGGGAACACCAGCCGAAGAGGGTGGCGGTGGAAAAATTGAAATGGCTCGCAAAGGAGCGTTCAAAGATATTGATGCGGCGATGATGATTCATCCAGCTGATGCCGATCTCGCGCGAATGAACGCAATTGCCATCCAAAATCTCTTCGTAAAATTTCATGGATTGGCCGCACATGCTGCGGTCTCGCCGCACAAAGGCAAAAATGCGCTCGATGCCGCTGTACTCGGCTATATGAATGTTGCTGCGTTGCGTCAACATATATTGCCTACCGAGCGAATTCATGGAATTTTCACAAACTCCGGCGAAAAACCAAATATTGTGCCGCGTGAGACCGAAATGGATTGGTACGTGCGTTCACCGACGATTGAAACATTGCAACCTCTAAAAGAACGAGTCACAAAATGTCTCGAGGGTGGAGCGATGGCGGCGGGCTGCACCGTTTCATTTGATTGGCAAAAGAATCCGTTTGCTGACTTGGTTGACAATATTCCGTTGCTTGAGAGCTATGTTCGTAATGCCGAACAATTCGGTCGCAAAATGACTACAGAGTTTTTGCCGGGCACTGGCGGAGGATCCACCGACATGGGAAACATCAGTTATCTGGTGCCGTCAATTCACCCGATGTTGCAAGTTGCCCCGAGCGGTGTTTCGTTGCATAGCGCGGCATTTGCCGAACACACAAAGGGCGAAGCGGCAAGTCAAGCGATAGTTGATGGCGCCAAAATTATGGCGATGACGGCGATCGACATGTGGCTATCAAAGCCTTTGCAACAACGAGTTAAATCTGCGTTTGGCGACGGTGTAGTGCCTGCAGGCGTAATTTAGGTTGAAGACACGTCATCCAGGGTCGAAATCACCCCTGAAGTAGGTGTTTTTCGCAATCCCGCATCTGGCGCTTGGTTACTCGTAAGATAACGCGCCGTGACGGTGTATGTTCCAGAATCATTCAGTGACAGCGAACAAGAGATACTTCGTCGCTATTTCACGAACCTAGATGGTCCGGTTTTTGCGTTAGTAAACCTGCCAGAGGTGGTCAAGGGTGCGCTTTTTGCCCGCTACAGCCGAAGTGCCAAGAGTTTGAGACGTCTCTTTTTGGACGAATTTCTCAGCGATCTTGATCTGAGCGGTGACCAGGGGGTTGATGCAACGATCGGGCTCGAACGCGCTGAAGATCTTTACGAAAAAGTTTTTGTCGAATATGGTGATGACAGTGTCGCTCAACTTGGCGGTGTGCACCTCGCCTGCGAACAAGCATCGAATCTACTCACCAAAATTCTTGAACGCGGCAGATTGATGAGTTATCTCGAACAAAGCACGCGGTATATAAATTATGACGCACGACTCGGCGGTCGTTATAGGTTTTACCGCGACGCCGATATTTTGAACGGGCCGTTCGGTACGCGTTATGTCGGCGATATGGACCGTATGTTCGACGCATATTCAACAATGGTTGAATCTGTTACAGAGCACATACGCAAGACGGTAAAACGTGATTCGAACGTCTCTGATTTTGTGTTCAAACAGGCGACTCGTGCCAAAGGTTTAGACGCGGTGCGTGGTGTGTTGCCTGCGGCGTCTCTGTCGAACTTGGGAATATATGGAACGGGTCAAGGATATGAGGCGTTGCTGCTGCGAATGCGTGGGCACCATCTGCCCGAGG
Source organism: Acidimicrobium sp. (assembly GCA_003535455.1). Classification (GTDB taxonomy): domain Bacteria; phylum Actinomycetota; class Acidimicrobiia; order Acidimicrobiales; family Ilumatobacteraceae; genus BACL27. Next base: position 5,019 of record DOHD01000063.1, on the reverse strand, counting down.
CTCGACTTTATGCCGACATGATGCTGACAGAATTGCGAAAAGTCGTGCCAAGTTTCTTGCGTCGCATCGACGTCTCTGATCGGGGTGGCCGTTGGACTGAATATCTCGTCGAACGTGAAAATCAAACAGTCGAACTAGTCGATGAATATTTCGGCGCACTTGACCCGATTGAGACCCAAGAAGTTGTGCTCACCGATTTTGATCCAGATGGTGAAGAAAAGCTGCTCGTGGCAATCTGCTATTCGAGTTCACATTTGTCTGAATCACAGTTACGCAACGAGGTACAACGGCTAAGTCACGAGCAAAAAGTTGCTCTAATTCGCGCTTATGTCGGTGATCGCGAGAATCGTCGCCATAAACCGGGGCGAGCATTCGAGAGAATCGATTATCGATTTGATGTCTTAGGTGATTATGGTGCGTTTCGCGATTTGCAACGCCACCGCCTGCTAACTATCGAATGGCAACGATTGACGCCGCACCATGGTTTTGTTCGACCTGAACTAATTCTTGAAGCGGGCTTGGGTCAACAATTCGAAGAGGCGATGGAAAGATCAAGCTTGCTCTATGACGCACTTTTAGGCGACTATCCGAACCAAGCGCCGTATGCGGTGGCGATGGCTTATCGCCTGCGCTATGTGATGCAGTTCAACGCCCGTGAAGCCATTCATATGCTTGAACTGCGCTCGTCACCTCAGGGGCACCCGTCATATCGGAGAGTTGCGATCGAAATGCACAGGTTGATTGGCGAGCAGGCTGGCCACAAGGCCGTAGCCGAGGCGATGACCCATTTAGTTAAAGACGCCCCAGAGTTAGAACGACTTGATTCAGAACGACGGGCTGAGGCAAGGCGTAAATAATGGGGCACCTGTCGATTTGGAGTTATGGCTCTCGATATCCGATACTATGCGCGCTTCAAATGAAACTATTTATAGGACAACATGGCTGACGAAGAAGAGATCGAAATTGAAGGCGCCGAAGAAATAGTTTCGGACGAAATCGAGCCTGATGATTTAGCGGATGTCGAGGGTGACATCGACCCCGATGATTTGCTCGAAGTCGAAGACGACCTTGAAGTAGACCCTGACGTGTTGGTTGTCGATCCGTTGATCACTGACGAGGGCTCGACAATTGCCCCGGCAGATACGGTGAAGCCCAAGGGTGTCGATGAAGACGACGACGAAGACGATCTGCGCACCGAAGACGATGTTGAAGCCGACCTCTCATCGATTTTGCAAGAGAAGTTGTCGTCTCCGCAAGAAACTGCGCCAGAAGAAGAGGAAGAAGTAGTCGGCGATGACCGCACCGACGGTGTCGAACGATTGCAGCCTCGTCGTCCTGATGAGACCCAATGCACCCATTGTTTTTTGCTCGTCCGTCAGAATGCTCCAGGTTGCCCCGTCGAGGACGACGCTTGTCCACTATTTAAATCTGCCTAACTTTGGTCGTGAAAGTTTTTAGTCGCAGAGCAACCGAAAGCGACTGTGAAGTTCTCGAACTTCTTGAAATCGAGGCACGAACAAATTTCGCTCTTTTTCGAGGTGGTTTGCGATTGGCCAGTGATCTTAAGGTCGTCGGCGAGAATTGGTTTACACAGGTTGCCGACAAGAAAACCATCGTGTTCGTTGGCGGCACGAGCCAAACTGTTCTGGGCTATTTGCTGGCGCGCATAGGACTTTCAAGTCTTGGAAAGATCGCGACGATTGAACAAGTTTTTGTTACACGAGACGCTCGAAACATGGGTATCGGCGATGCGCTCGTCTCATCGATTATTGATTGGGCGAAGTCACAGTCTTTTGTCGCCTTAGACGCCTTGGCTTTACCTGGCGATCGAGAAACCAAGAATCTTTTTGAGCGGTCGGGATTGGTTGCCAGATTAATTGTGGCGACAACTGATCTTTCGAATTAGATTTACTTTCCCTGCCAGTTCGGTTGGCGCTTTTCGATGAATGCAGTGAGACCTTCTTTGGTGTCTTCGGAGGCTAAAACTGCTCCGAACTCTTTGTTGGTCATATCAATAAGCGTTTGGTCTGGTTCAGTTTCAGACGCCAACACGATCTTGCGACTCGCCCACACTGCAAGGGGAGCCGCCTTGCAGACCCGCTGAGCTAGGTCTAATGCCGCTTCGATCACAGTATTTGGCTCCACGAGTTTGTTGACCATGCCAAGTTCAAAAGCACGCTGAGCGGTGAATGGTTCACCCGTGAGAATCGCCTCCATTGCCGCTGCACGACCGATAGCTCGAGGCAATCTGAATAGGCCACCAGCGCCTGCAATAAGGTTTCGTGTGGCTTCGGCGAGACCGAACGCTGAACGAGTCGTGGCGACCAGCATGTCGCACGCAAGAACCAACTCGCAGCCACCTGCGGTTGCTAAACCGTCTACGGCGGCGATCACTGNNTTACGGTCGCGATATACGTAGCCACCAAAACCACCGCGCTTTGTATTGAGAGCGGCAGCCTGACCAGAGTTGATCGCTTTCAAATCAGCGCCGGCGCAAAAGACCGGTCGTTCTTGACCCGATGTATTTGCCGCAAGTACTCCGATCCAGACATTTGAATCAGATTCAAGTTTGTCGATCGCGGCCTCAAGACCGCTGGCTACGTCGCCATTAACGGCGTTGCGCGCTTCTGGACGATTGAGAGTGATTATTGCAATTTTGCCACGAACTTCATACTCGACGATATTTGCCATGGCGCAAGACTAATTCGTTACGTCTGCCGAAGTGTCGGGCACTTTGGCCGTCTTCGGTTTACGTTTGAAATCGCGCTTCGGGCGAGGTGTACGCAAAGGTCGGGGGGTTTGTGCGCCCGGTGAAACTTCGATGGCGAATAGAGCGGCGATTTGTGGCACTAATGGCGCGAGTCGTTTGACAGTTGCGCGCAAGGCGTCGGTTGTCGCTTGCGGTGCACCAAGGGGTTTGACTGCCGTGCGAATCGGCGAGAAAGCGAGTGCTTCAAGAACTGCAATCCAACGGTCTGAACTTGCTTCGTTAGACAATGAATCGGCGGCGGCTTTGGCCAACTGTTGTCCAAGATCGACAGGAAACAATACCCCTGCTTTCGGTGGCTCTCCAGAAAGTTTGATTGCTCGTAGAACACGAGACGCTGACAACGCGAGCTTAATGTCGTCGAGCCATTGGGTCATTTCTGTTTCTTGACGCTGTTTAAGTGCGACTTTAAGTTCGCCGGCGAGTTCACGGGTGGTTTCATCACGCACCACCATCGGGTCGTCCGCACCGACAACTACCGCGCGCAAATCTCGCAAATCGAGAACGGCAAGGTCACGTTTCGCGGCTTCGGCTTTGTCAAGCCACTCTGCAACTCGCAGTTTTGGCAAAATATCTTGCGCCATCGAAATCAGACCGTCTGCTTTGATCTCTGATTTTCCCTCTGCTTTAAGCTGAGCGTTTTGGGTCTTGATCGCTTCGCGCACTGCACGAATACCACCGCTGAGGGCGCGCTCGGCGACACTGCGTTGTTCGGTCGGCAATGATTGCAAAACCGCCGAGCGGTGTTTGCGATTTGGTTTCAATCTTTTGGCCGCAGGACGTTCTGGTATTTGAACGACGGGCGCAGTTGCCTTATTCTCAGAGTTGCGGGGCTCACGCTGTCGTGGAGGACGCTCACTTCGAGGTTTACGATCGCTATTTTCGCTGCGGTCAGGACGATCAGTGCGTGGACCGCGCTTGTCGCGTTGAGGCCGATCTGATTTTGCTTTTTTCGCGAGTTTTTCGGTCACTCCCGTAAACGGCTTGTCATCAATCAGCTGCAAAAAAGTCGCTTTTTGCGATTTATCGCGTTGTGGAACTACAGAAAGAACGGTGATGCCATCGATGTCGAAGTCTGCTTCGATCTTTAGTACATCACCGACTTTGCTCTCGCCAGGCAAAAGCGTTGACTCAACGACACCCTTTGGAACTTTGGCTCCGGCGGCACGCCATGTCCACATTCCGTCGTCGCGCGCACTTGTTAATTCGATATCAAGACGCCTAGACATGAGCCTTTACGGTATAGGCAAAGTAGCGATTTAACATATTCGCTTGGCTGAACGACTACGTTGATTTCGTGGCGATATACGCGTTAGGCGATCGGGTTCCGAAGATTCATGAGTCTGCATTTGTTCACCCTGAAGCAGTAGTCATCGGTGCAGTTGAGATCGGAGCCGAGTCAACGATTTGGGCAGGTGCCGTGTTGCGTGGCGATGATGGAGAAATTCGAATCGGCGCTCGAACAAGCATTCAAGATAATTGCGTTATTCACACGACACCTGAGACACCAACGATCGTCGGCGATGATTGCGTAATCGGCCACATCGTGCATCTTGAAGCCTGCACGATCGAGTCTGGTTCACAAGTCTCAACGGGTGCAATCGTTTTACATCGAGTTGTTGTCGAAACAGGCGCAATCGTCGGGGCGAATTCGGTGGTGCTTAACGACACTGTCGTGCCAGCCGGAGCCCTTGCGGTTGGGTCACCAGCAGTGATCAAAGAGGGTCGAGCACGACGGACAGATATAGAACATGGCGTGCGGGTTTATGTGGCAAAAGGTAAGACCTTCAGCGAAAAACTGCGCAAAATTAGAGATTGATATATTCGACGTCATCTTGTTTGACGTTAATTCGTCATGACGAAATTAGAGATTCGTATTTCTAACTAACGACTTGAAGAAGTTCTGATAGATCTAGTTTTTCAGATTCGGCTAGATATAGATTCGCTGCGTCTCGACGAAACTGCGCACAAAGGTCGGCTCTGAAGAATCGGGCACCTTCGCGAATCACGTAGTTGAGGATGAAGAAGCGATAGGCGAATGGTAGAAACTCGATTTCAGTTCTTGTCAACGGATAAACCTCGTGATAGGCCGCAATGAATTTGACAAAACGTGGCTCTGTAAGTGTGTGTGCCGAGTAAGAAAATTGTGTTTTGTCACCGGTTCGCGATGAGACACGACTGAGAAAATAGAAATCAAGCAGTCGAGACTCGATTCGAAACCAGTCGTAATCCCATCTGGTTGAGAACTTAAA
>DOHD01000039.1:3119-9042 GCA_003535455.1 Acidimicrobium sp. | reverse complement strand
CGCAATAAATCGTAAAGATGAATTGCATCACCTTTGACTGAGTTCGACGTCGGAGGCAAAGACCGGCTGATCGACGCGCACGCCAGGTGAAATTCGGCGATTTCGCGTGCCAAGGTCGTTACATCAAGGTCACCAAGAATGCGAGGTAACCCATCATGGCCTTGCACATCTGTGTAAAAAACTGCCCAACACTTGCCGTCATACCAGGTAAAAGGTCGACCATTTTTCGTTAGAACATCTGCGAGAAAACCCGACCAGCGACCACCTCGCAAGAGCGAACTACAGCGTGCAAGACGGTCGTGATCTTCTGCAAATTGAAAATATGATCCGTAAGAACTGACCTTTGCGATCAATTTTGATTTATCAGAAAGCGTTATTCGAAAAACCCTATTTGTCGAAACATGTGCAGACACCTCATCGAATTCTTTGATGACACGAGCATCACCAAAGTTTGCCCAAGCATCTAAGACATTTTGCTTTGCTTGGGGTAGCGCTTCTCTGTTCGGAGATATGCCGGAAGCCATTCTTTAGTCTCGCAGAATTTTTGATTTGCAAATGCAACGATTAAGAGCGAGAGCGAATGCCAATCGGTGCTATCAGGTGAAAACCAGCTTGATGACGCTGTTCTTCTGACTCGCCACCCCAGAAACCGTATTCGTGATGGTTGCGGGCGAAATCTTTGCAAGTTGTCAAGACTTCGCACGATTCGCAAACCGCACGCGCCATTTGCTCGCGTCGTTCACGAGCTTGTGGCCGTTCGGCAGCCGGCGGAAAAAATATGTCCGAGAGACCACGACATGCCGCATCGTTCATCCACTTGTCATCGGTTTCGAGTCTTCTTTGAAAGAAGTCAGCACTTGACACAAACAGAAAGATAGGCGATAACTAACTGATCAGTCAATTAGATCTTGAGCGCTTGTGAAACCCCTTCGGCGAATGTCGCGACGTCATCTAAAGACGTGTCCCAGGCAGTCATCCAGCGATATTGATGCTTGGGTTCATCCCAGTCCCAGAAGAATGTCCACTCTCGAAGAGCGCTGGCAGCTGGCTCTTGAATAGTCGGAAAAAGGCTGTTGACCGATGGAGGAGTGGTCAGATTCAGAGATTTGTGATGTCGTGTTTGGTCATAAAGTGCGAGTGCCATTGCGTTTGCATTTTTGGCGAGGTTGAACAGCAGATCATTTTGCAACAGTTCGACATATTGCGCCGAAACAAATCTCATCTTTGAGTTGAGTTGCGCAACTTGCTTGCGGATGTATTCGACTCGAGTGGCAAGACTCGTGTTGAAAAAGACGACCGCCTCGCCAAACATCAGCCCGGCTTTAACCCCACCAAAACTCAAAACATCGACGCCTGCATCTTTCGTAAAGCTTCGAAGCGCCGCAGGTGTCGCCCCGAGAGCGACAGCCGCATTGGTGATGCGCGCTCCGTCCATATGCACGAGCATGCCGAGTTCGTGTGCCGTCTCACAAATTTGACGAACTTCGTCTGCCGTATAGATCGTGCCCATCTCGGTTGCTTGAGTAATCGAAACCACTGCCGGCTCTGCGTGATGAATGCTGTCACGCAAATGCATGACACTATTTATGTCACTCGGGCGAAGTTTGCCATCGACAGTTGGGATGTCGATCAACTTGGCACCTAAAAATCGCTCTGGTGCGCCAGCTTCGTCGACTGCGATATGAGCAGTCGATGTGCAGACGACTGCCTGAGCGGGTTTGAGCATGCAGGCGAGCGCAAGTACGTTGGCACCGGTACCACCAAACACAAATTCGGTGACAGTTTCTGCATCAAATAGTTGATTGAAAAGTTGTTTCGCTTGAGATGTGAATTTGTCATGACCGTAACCGAGCGCATGAAAACTATTGGCTTTGTTGATCGCATCAAGAATGCTGGGATGAACGCCAGCAGCATTGTCGGAGGCCATCAATCGGCGGGGCGCTGGCAACGAAATTTTCACCCGATAAGTATGCCTTTGGTGAATCCACCAATTTTGACTTGGCACGACGTATGTTTTTGTCATGACGAAATCAAATGATGGCGTAAAGCCGGGCGCCTCAGGTGATGCTGAAATACCGGCATTGCAATCGGTTGATCTATCTCGATGTCAGTGGTGTCGTTGCCCAATATCCCAGAGATCAGGCGCCGGGCGGCCTAGGCGGTTTTGTTGCCAATCATGTCGTCAATGGGATTGGGTAGCGCGCCAGCGGGCCTCAGAGCTCGCCCTTAGCGAGGATGAGCTTGTAATTGCCCGCAGAGAGCTCGACGCGCTACGCGACCAGGTCTATGTTTTACGATGCGCGATAGCAGATGTTGAGGCCGATTTGGACCCTTCAGTCGACCCGACAACTCGAGATTTTAAGGCGGCTCTGAAGTGGCTTTTGCAGGCGGCTAAACCATTGGCCGAAGATCAGTTGCATCCGAGCCCGAGCCGGGCGGCATGAAGCATGGATTGTGGTTTCGCCTGTTTGTTCGGGTCAGATCGTACGCCCATAATACTAGTTATGTAAAGTTAATATAGACAATAACAAGGCAGAAAATCACTTTGACCAACCCCCCGACAACATCGCCAAGTTCTCACGGCGTAAATCTTTTGCCGTCAAACGGTTGGTCAGCAACTGATATTTTCGACAGCCTCGAATTGATGCGCAGTCGCGATGTGCGGTGGCGCGATGGTCGAGCCTTCAGTCTCGCCTACAACGCTGGACCAGACGCTTTAGCGGTGGCTGAAGAGGCTTATAGGCGCTTTAGCGGCGATAATGCGCTGAATACTGACGCATTNNCCGAGTCTCAAGCGAATTCAAGCCGAGGTAGTCGCAATGGCTGGTGTGTGGCTGGGCGCGACGCCGCAATCAGCCGGTTTCATGACCTCTGGCGGCACAGAAAGCATCCTGATGGCGGTCAAGGCAGCTCGCGATCGGTTGCTTACCGAACGTCAGATTCAGCAACCAAACATGGTCTTACCGACATCGGCGCACGCGGCGTTTGCCAAGGCTGGCGCATATTTCGGTGTCGAGCTTCGTCGTGTTGCCGTTCGTCCTGACTGGCGTGCCGATGTCGACGCAATGCGTGAAGTTACGGATAAAAACACGGTGCTGATTGTTGGTTCAGCGCCACAGTATCCGCAGGGCGTGGTCGACGACATCACAGGCATTGCAAAAATTGCGATAGATCACGACATCAACTGTCATGTCGACGCGTGCATGGGAGGTGTCACGCTTGCCTATTTGGCGCGCCTCGGTGAAAAGATTGCACCATGGAATCTGCAAGTGCCAGGCGTTAGTTCGATTTCTGTTGACTTGCACAAGTTCGGTTACACATCAAAAGGCGCATCCGTGATCATGTATGCATCAAAACATTTGCGATCGTTTCAAGGTTTTGTCACCGACGATTGGCTTGGAGGCGTTTACGGATCATCGGGCATGCTCGGCACAAAATCTGGAGGGTCAATGGCAAGCGCTTGGGCGGTGATGCACTTTTTGGGCGACGATGGATATCTGCGCCTCACTCGGCAAGCGCGCGAAGCCACTTTGCAATTGGCCACCAATATTCGTAACACGCCCGAGTTGGTTTTGCGCGCCGAACCAGATTCGACGCTTCTTTGTTTCGGTGCCAAAGAACGAGCCGCACTCAATGTTTTTTCTGTCGCCGACGAACTTTCGAAACGAGGCTGGTATGTCGACCGCCAAACACCCCCCGACTCATTACATTGCACCGTCAATGCAATTCATCATGACAAAATTGATCTATTCACGCGAGACCTGCACGAATGCGTTTCAATTGCAATCACCGGTCAGTCATCGGGCTCGGTCGGCACCTACGGCACCGTTGAATAATGAACTAGTTAGTTGCGACTGCGGCGCAGATACGAACAGTTTGTTCTGCGAGTTGGTTCATTTCAAGATCAGATAGGTTATGTTTGATTAATCGCGCCATTGCGTCATTAGTCGAATTTTCGACAGCGTCGCGCCTCGATTTGAGGTGCGAACAATCAGAATATGGCGGGGCCCAGCCATGCAATTTTGCCATGCCCTCACCCGTCGAAAGCAAAGTTGCTTCGAGACCAGTCAACCCATGAGTTACACATGCTGCGATATGTAAGCAACCTCGCAACTCGCGAATCAAGGTGATCAAACGATACGCACGGGCGGCGTTTTCAGTTGGCAACGGCTCAGCACGCAATCCAGCGAATAGCGACAAACCCGAGCTATCGATTTTTGACACTAGTTTTTCGGCTGGCGCAATAAATAGTTCGAGTTGACCAATATTTGCAAGATGCTTGTTACCCCAAGAGTCGCAACTCTGCATGTAACGCTCGCCTGCTGCTCGTGCGCCTTCGACGGCGACACCCGCCTTCCATAACTTGTCGATCAAACTGCGCTCGAAGAACATAAACGCCGAATAGACCACATCACTATCGACGTCGCCGAGCACTCCCCCACGGCCTGCGACATAATAGGCAAATCCGTTCGGATATTTGGCTGCAGCACCGTGGGCCATCGTCTCAGGGTCGAGCATATATTTTGAGCCTAAACTTCCGATCAACGGCGCAATTGTCGTTGTGACCTCGGCTTCGTTCATGATGTTTAGAACGCCGCAGATCTTGGTGGCGCAGCCACGGTTGAAACTGTCGAGTCGGCGCCAGGCAACGATGCAGTCGATGCGATCTTGTCGCTCAGGCTGACAATCATCGCATCAACATCTGACTTGATATTTGCCAAGGGCAATACATTAAGAACACCCTGACCATTACGAACAACATCGACGAGTTGGTCGCCTTGGCACAAAACTACTGCTTTACCGCTTATCACGATGTGAGCAGCGGCGATCTCGGTGTCAACATGGCTTCGAAGATAATTAAAAACTTCTCTGACAGACTCGAGCTTGATACCAGCATCTAGCAATTGTTTAATAACTTTAAGTTCAAGTAGATCTCTATATTCATAGCTTCGACGAGAGCCACTGCCCTTGGCGTCACTCAACGACGGTCTGATCAAATTAGTTCTAGCCCAATAATCAAGTTGCCGATATGTAATGCCCGCGATTTGCGCGGCCTGACTGCCACTGAAACTTTGTTTGGCCATAGTAACCCCCAACTTGAAACCCTCAACGCCCTGCTGTCAGGCTACGGGTTGAAGACCAACTTGAAAATGGTCATCCTTGAAAATCCTCAGGTTTTATAGAGTCGATGAAATCCCGAAAATCATCAATAATCTCTTCGGCGTCTTCGGGTGCCGTTGCTGGCACTACTTTGCCGACGGCGTCAAGCAAATCTTTTTCGGCAAAAATTGGTATTCCTGATCTCACCGCCACCGCCACGCCGTCTGACGGGCGACAACTAATCGCAATCACTTTGCCCCGCTGCAAAAAATGGAGATCAGCAAAATAGGTATTTTCTTCGACTTTGGTGATGACCAATTTAACTGGTTGAGCATCAAGACTCTCGGCGATATTGATCAGCAAATCATGTGTCAAGGGTCGGTCTGGTTGCAGACCTTCGAGTGCGTAGTGAATTGATGAAGCTTCAGGTGCCCCAATATAGATTGGCATTAGTCTTCGCTCGCCAGATTGCTCGCGCAACATCAAGACTGGTGTGTTCTGCGGAACTTCTAGTCGAATGCCCTCGAGTTGCATCTCAATCATTAGCCCAGCGTACCCTCGCGACTGTAAGCAATTCTCAACGGTGATCAATGTGATCGCGCGCTTGCGCAGCTATGAGCGCAGATCGAAGTTTTGCACCCTGCTCGACAAGTTCAGCAAACATCTGCATTGCCTGTTGGCGAGCTTGTGGGTTGCGTTGACGCATTAGCGGCACGACTCGGCTTTCGAATAAAGAAACCTCTTGATCAGCAGCAGACCGCCATGCCTTTAAATGACGAGAATCTATACCGAGTTCAATGAAGGCTGCTGAAGCTTGAAGAAT
>DOHD01000039.1:2493-3070 GCA_003535455.1 Acidimicrobium sp. | reverse complement strand
TGTTGAATCTTTTGCCTTGATAGGTGAAATATTTGGAGCCACGTTTGAAATTTCGGGCGCCTTCGCCAACTTCTTGACGCCTGCCGGGTGGCCTTGTCCTCGCGGCGCGGGAATGTGCCCTAAACCGCGCGGTGCGGTTATCTCGTCGTCGCGAAGCATGCCGTCACTGGTGTCGCCTTCTAGTCGTGTACGAATGACTTTGAGTGGAAGATAATTTTCTTTTTGCTCACGCAATATAAATTTGAGCCGATCCACTTCGGCTTGAGAAAACTTGCGATACCCCGAGGCTGTTCGTTCGGGTTCGATTAATCCTTGACTTTCAAGAAAACGAATCTTCGAAATCGTTACGTCTGGAAATTCTTCAAGTAAAAGTGCCAGCACCTCACCGATAGACAGATAGTTTCGAGCCGTGCTCATCTCAGATTAGATTTCGTCATGACAATATGTCGGCCTTGCTGAATAGCACCATGCGGAACTTGCCGACCTGCAACTCGTCGCCGTGATGCAGAGCAAACTCGTCGACGCGCGCTTGATTGACATATGTACCGTTCAACGATCCTAAATCTCTAATTATCAA
>DOHD01000039.1:1398-2475 GCA_003535455.1 Acidimicrobium sp. | reverse complement strand
CAGAACGACGAGTTAGGCGGATTGCGATGGCCGCAGGAATTGCAAAATACATAAGCCATAACTCTCAACCCTCGATTAACAGTCGATATTGCTGAAAATCTAACAGTTGTTCATTAACTTCAGACGAATCGATGCTGAGTTCGAAAAGCCAACCTTCGCCATATGGGTCAGAATTCATTAGCCCAGGCTGAGTTAAAAGCCGCTCATTGGCTCTCGCGATGGCGCCACTAATCGGGGCATAAATGTCAGAAACGCTCTTTGTGCTTTCGACCTCGCAACAAGTCGCACCGGTTGCGAACTTGTCGCCGACTTTCGGTAATTGCACGAAAACTACGTCACCAAGTGCATCTTGGGCATAATCAGTGATGCCGACACGGGCGGTCGAACCCGAGAAAACAACCCATTCATGATCTTTTGAATAACGGCGATCATCCAAAATCTTCATGACCTAAAGTTAGCCTCGTCTCGTCTTTCGCCCTACACGTAGATTGTGCCGAATCTTTGGGACATATGCAATCGCAGTTAGATACGAAAGTGTGATGCCCGGAATTGCGAAAAGCCAGGCACCGATCTTCACAGAATTGGCGCCACGGCCATCATCGGCGGCAAGCAACATAAGTGGCACCGCAAACATCAACAAAAATGTATAGCGCTTACCCCATACGCTTACGGCGAAGCGTTGCATCCCAAATGCAGTTGCCACGACCATAACTAGAGCAACCGATATCTCGCGGATCAAAATTGCCAAAGCAAACCAAGGTGGCATTGATTGATCGATAAGAATTGCCAAAACTGCAACAATGAAGAGTCCACGATCGACGGACGGATCGAATATGGCGCCGAACGAACTTTGTTGATCGAATCGTCTTGCGACCCAGCCATCTACCCAATCGGTCGCGCCGAGCGCCCCCAAAAGCCATGCGGCCCCTGCCCTATCTTCAACAGAAAAAAGTAACCACAAAAAAACTGGAAGGCAAGCCAGCCGAACGAGGGTGATCAAATTCGGAACCGTAAGAACTCGGCTACTTGGCACAATCAGATCGTACAAGTCGACTGATCGCCTACGCTGATCTGGTG
>DOHD01000039.1:0-1305 GCA_003535455.1 Acidimicrobium sp. | reverse complement strand
GAAATTGACCAATGGACAGATCTTCCACCACAACTAAACGCGCACCTTTTCAATGTCGCCAAAATCGTCGGACGTGCATCGATGCGCGCATTTAGCTGTGAGCGCATTGCACTCGTCGTCGCGGGCTACGAGATACCCCACTGTCATTTACATGTGATACCAAGTAATTCAATGGCTGACCTCGAATTCGCAAATGCGAGCACGAATGTCGACCGTAAAGAATTAGAACAGTCGGCCGCTCGAATCATCGTTGAGCTTAAAAGAGACGGAGTCAACGGGGATCTTTGACCGACTCGGACGATCCAACCTATTTGTTGGTTGGCTCATCACGACCTCATCGGGCGCTACTTTTAACAAATCTTGCGGCACTGACGCATCGTTGTCAAGCCAGGCATCAATATTCATACGCTCGAGGATCACCGGCATTCGGTGGTGTATTTCGCCGAGTTTATTTGTTGCTTCAATAGTGATGATCGTGCAGGTCTTCAACTCTGAGTTGTCGGGACTATTCCAGGTTGTCCACAGACCGGCGAGGGTCATGACTTGTCCGTCGCTGCGCGAAATGTAGTGGGCTTGTTTGCGTGGTTTCTTCGAATCGCTGGGCAACACTTGCCACTCATAAAAACCTTGAATCGGTATTACACATCGATATTTGTTGACTAGGTTGCGGAAACTCGGCTTCTCAAAAAGCGTCTCAGATCGGGCGTTAATCATGCTTGCCGAACGAGTCTTATCTTTGGACCAGCTTGGCACGAGACCCCAAGTCATCGTTTCAACCAGCCTGCGCGACTCAAACTGCGAAAGAACGTGGACAAGTGCTGTTGGCGCAACATTATGGTTTGCGGGCAAATCAACCCCTAAAAATTCTGCACCGTAGACCTCAGCAAAGTCTTTGCCACTTGCTATCGAATTGAACCGTCCGCACACGACGTAAGTTTATAAATTTAAGACTTGACTAACTTTCGTCCACCGTTTTCAGAAGCACCCACTCATTCGTCGCGATTTTGACAAGAGTAGCCACCTGGAATGTGCCCGTATCAACCTCGACTCGCGACGTGTCGGCGTTAAGTGTTACGCCACTCGCAGGGTCAAAATAAAGAAAGCTACTGTAAACAGCAAAATCTATTCGCGCCCCGACCGCTAGCGCAACAGTTGCGTTGGTAGGCACGGTAACTACCGTGCCCGACCGCGACACGAGCAATTTACCGATATCGGTGAGCATCAAAGTATGTGTCGAGGTGATATTCACAATCTCCATTGACGCCGGGTAACCACCACTTGCACCGGTCGCACCAGTCGCGCCGG
>DOHD01000139.1:3179-3719 GCA_003535455.1 Acidimicrobium sp. | reverse complement strand
AACGAAGTGTTGAGCAACACGGCGCAATTGTGGCGTTGCTTAAACACGCTAAGCAGATCGTGAAACTCAGGATTTGTTTCTTTGTGCACTGTTTGCACGCGTGCCGAAAAATCAACATGCGTAACAGCCGGAATTTGTGACCGCACAACATTGAGTTTGTCGATGCCGAAAAGTTTGGTCATGTCGGCGTGGTCTTTGCTGCGACGATGCTGCGCGACTGGTGCGACGACCAACATATATGGGCTCGAGGTGTCGAGATCGAACCAGTCTGAAACGTCTTCTGCGAGAACGGCCGGCGCAAACGGACGAAAGCCCTCGCGAAATTTGATTTTAAGATTCATCTTTTTTTGCATGTCGGGGTGGCGTGCATCGCCGAGAATTGTGCGATTGCCGAGTGCGCGTGGGCCGAACTCCATTCGGCCTTGAAACCAGCCGACGACTGCACCGTCATTCAGCAGATCGGCGACTCGTTCGTTAAGTTCGTGACGCGAGAGTTGTGTGTAGCGAATTTGTTGCGATTCAAGAAACTTGGTGACCGCA
>DOHD01000139.1:2155-3150 GCA_003535455.1 Acidimicrobium sp. | reverse complement strand
GGTTTGCCGAGATATTTGTGCCACACACCAAGCGCAGCACCGAGTGCGCCACCGGCATCGCCAGCGGCTGGCTGAATAAATATATTGTCGAATACTTTGTCGCGCACGAGTTTGCCATTGGCAACACAATTAAGCGCAACCCCGCCCGCGAGACAGAGGTCTTTCATGCCAGTTGACTGGCGTGCATATCGCGCAAGCCGTCCGACAACGAGTTCGGTCACCTCTTGCATCGAGCGCGAAAGATCCATTTCGCGTTGCGTGAGTTCTGACTCGGGGTGTCGCGCCGGGCCGTCAAACAGGTTGGCGAAACGCTGGCTCGTCATGCGGTTGCTGACTGGAAAGTCAAAATAATCCATGTTCAATCTGAAACTGCCGTCGTCGCAAACTTCGATCAAGTTGTCAAGAATTTTGTCGACATATTTTGGTTCGCCGTAAGGCGCAAGGCCCATCATTTTGTATTCGCCCGAGTTGACCTTGAAGCCGGTGAAACTTGTGAACGCCGAATAAAGCAAGCCGAGCGAATGTGGAAACTTGATTTCTTTGATTACCTCGAGCGAATTATCGCGGCCGATCGAAAGACTTGTCGTCGCCCACTCGCCGACGCCGTCGATCGTGAGCACGGCGGCTTGCTGAAATGGCGACGGATAAAAAGCCGACATCGCGTGCGCCTCGTGGTGCTCGGCGAACAGGACATCGCCCGAGAAATCGAGAAACTTTTGAATCTGTTCTTTGGTTTGCAATTTGCCACCGAACCACAGCGAGCCCGCGGCGGCAAACGACTTGCGACCCCGTGGCGCATAGGCCATCGCGGTTTTGACGATGCGATCAAATTTGAGCAGTGGCTTGTCGTAGAACACGACATGGTCGAGTTGTTTGGTTATGATGCCGGCTTCGGCGAGGCAATAGTCGGTCGCGTGGCGCGGCAAGCGTGAATCGTGTTTCTTGCGCGAAAACCGCTCTTCTTGGGCCGCGGCGATGATCTCGCCGTCTTTGAT
>DOHD01000139.1:0-2110 GCA_003535455.1 Acidimicrobium sp. | reverse complement strand
TGTATTCTACAGTTTCACCGTGCCCGAAAAGTTGAAGCAAGTTGTGATTGCCCCAACTTGGATGGGCACAAGGGGTCGTGTGGTTTGGAGACTTCTGCCACGAATCGCGCGAACGCGATTCGGCAAGTTGATCATGCAGACGATCACTAGGTTTACGATCGAATCTACAACTGCGACTCGTGTCAACGGACACGAATTCGTTCTTTGTTCGGCAAATCCACGACTTGACTTTCGAACAAGAACATTTTCAACAAAAGAGCCCGACACAATTGAGTGGCTTGAAAGTTTCAAACCCGAAAGTGTTCTGTGGGATATCGGTGCGAATGTCGGCTTATATTCGCTCTATGCCGCCAGAGCCCGCAACTGCAGAGTTTTTGCATTTGAACCATCTGTTTTCTGTCTCGAGTTTCTGGCGCGAAACATTCGGTTGAACAATTTACAAAATCAAATAACAGTCGTTGCTAATCCATTAAGCAATGAAACTCAACCAAATCTACTGACTTTGCACTCACGCGAATGGGGTGAGTCGTCGAATTCATTTGGTACCACACTTAATCAAGATGGCGATGAAATTAATGCAAGTTTTGAATACAGTATTTTGGGCACCACAATCGATGATGCGATTTCGAAGCTGAATCTGCTCGCACCGCAGCATATAAAAATTGACGTCGACGGAATTGAGCCGATAATTTTGGCAGGAGGCACTCAAACTCTGAAAAAAGTTGAGTCTGTCAGCGTTGAAGTGCCGACCTACCGGGGCGCTAACGAGCAAGTCTCAGAATTACTGAGTCAAGCAGGACTAAAACTTGTCCTTGAATCAGGCAATCAAATATGGCGCCGAGGGTGATGGCGAGCGAGTTTTAGCGGTCGCGAAGTTTGGCCAAGAGGCGCAAGATTTCGAGATACAGCCAGACCATCGTGACTAGCAAACCGAACGCGGCATACCACTCGAAATACTTCGGCAAACCTGATTGTTCACCGCGCTCGATGAAGTCGAAATCAAGTGCAAGGTTCATCGCCGCGAGACCGGCAACGAGCAAACTAAAACCGATGCCGATCAAACTTGAACTGTTGAAAAACGAAATGTCTGCACCGAACAAACTGAACAACAGTGAGACACCGTAGAACAAGGCCACACCCATCGTTGCGCCAATAACTGTGCGACGCATTTTGTCTGTTACGCGAATGACGCCAGTGCGATAAAGCACCAACATCACCACGAAAACACCGAGCGTGATGCCGACAGCCTGCAACACGATGCCGTCGTAGGCAGTATTGAAAACCTTCGAAATCGCACCGACGAAAACGCCTTGTGCCACCGCGTAAATCGGCGCAAGAATGCGCGAAAGTTTTGGCTTGAACGTGAGAACCAGCGCGACCACGAAGCCCGCCAACGCGCCCCCGATTGTCCATGCAGGAAACTGCACCGCACCACTGACCGATTCGCTAACCGACGACCACCCGAAAATTGCAGAGGCCAGCAACAACAAAGTGAGCAACATACCCGCGCTCGCCGTGCCGCTTGCCGTCATGGTTTCGCCCGAAACAGATGAGTATGGAGAAACTGGACCGTCTGAAATTGGCGCGCGATAAGTTTGCGCACCAGCTTGTGGCGCCGCCCAACCCGCTTGACCCGCTGAGCGCTCGACAACTTTCGAAAAATTTTTTTCGTTAAGAATTGGATTTGACATAGTCAAAGAATACCCAGAAATTCGGTCAGAAAATTTCGATTTTTCGCGTGTGGCTTTGACGCCCCGTCGGTATCGTTAGGCGTGTCGCACCGGGTGTGACCGAATACGCAAGGGGATTTCGTGGCCAAAGAGAGAATTGACCGAGACGACGAAGATCTTGTCCGGCTCTACCTCACAGATATTGGTCAATACGTTTTGCTCACCAAAGACGACGAAGTGCGATTGGCGAAAGCAATCGAAGAAGGCAAAACTGCCGAAGCGACACTAAAGAAAACAGAAAAACAAGTAACCCCAACCCGTCGACGCGAACTGAACAAGATAATTCGTGCGGGTGCACGCGCCGAAAGACAATTCGTGCAGTCGAACTTGCGACTCGTTGTTTCGATCGCCAAAAAATATCAGGCTTCTGGTTTGCCGTT
>DOHD01000165.1:5446-10581 GCA_003535455.1 Acidimicrobium sp. | reverse complement strand
ACTTCGTAGTTGCCGCCCAACTGCGGGTATTCGTTTTTTAGTGTGTTGAAGCAATGTGGGCATTGGGTGATGATCTTGCGCACACCCATCGTGTTGAGCATTTCGACATTTGGCATTGCCAACATTTGAAACAAATATTCGTTGCCGCTGCGACGTGCGCTGTCACCGGTGCACATCTCACTTGGACCAAGTATCGCCACATCGATGCCTGCGCGCTTGAGAAGTTTGGCCATCGACTGTGTAACTTTTTTGTTTTTGTCGTCGAAGCTGCCTGCGCAGCCAACCCAATACAAATATTCGCTCTTGAACGGCGCACCAGGGTCAAGAATTTCTACGTCGAGATCTTTTGCCCATTCACCGCGATCGGTCTGGCTCATACCCCACGGGTTGCCCTGGTTCTCCATCGAGCGATATGCGTTGCCGAGTTGTGCAGGAAAGTTGCTTTCCATTAGCGACAGATAACGACGCATGTCGAGAATCTTGTCGAGAATTTCGATGTTGACCGGACAAATTTCATCGCATGCTTTGCAACTCGTGCACGACCAGATTTCTTCGGCGGTGATGCGCTCGAACAGCGAGTTGGCGTTGATCTTTATTTCGCTGTCGGCACTCAGTGGGGCCGAAACTTTGCCGCCTGGGGCATGACTTGCGGTGGCGGCCATAACTTCGCCGCTCTTGAGAACGATTTCGCGTGGGTCAAGAGGTTTACCCGTTGCGTGTGCCGGGCAAACGCTCGTGCAACGACCACACATCGTGCACGCGTCGAGATCAAGCAGTTGCTTCCAGGTGAATTCTTCGATCACGTTCACACCGAATGACTCGAGAGAAGTTTCGGTCAGATTCGGCATCGCCTTCATCGCACCCTTCGGGCGCTCACGATCTTTGAGATACATGTTGAGGGGCGAAGTAAACATGTGGCGCAGCATCGTGATCGGCAAAATCGCCAAGAAAACGATGAACGTCAAAACGTGGGCGACCCACCATCCTTGATGCCAAGTTGTCAGTGTTGACGCGCTTGCACCATTGACAAGTTGCGCGAGTGGGTAACCAACAACACTCCACTTTTCGTGGTCGAGATTGACGCCCGCGGCTTGGCCTTGGGCGATGCGAAACATTTCAGCGCCAAAACCGGTGATGCCGATTGCCAACAACACACCGAGAATTAGTGCGTGCTCTGGTTTTGTTTTGATGCGAATGCGATATGGGCGTTGCACATAGCGACGCAAAATTGCCCACACGACACCGACCGTAAAGACGACACCAGCAACATCACCGACGAGTGCATAACCACGATAAACATCGCCATGCAGAAACTTGAGCGCCTCGGGCATTTGGTGGTCGATTTCAAGCACGGTCGTGACGCCGAGCAAAACCAAGAAACCGAAATAAATCATCGAGTGCATCAGGCCAGCGGCACTGTCGCGAAGAAGTGTTCGCATATAAACACCTGAGCGATAATCGGCTAAACGGCGTTTGACATTTTTTGGTGTCGTCTTGCGACGGTCTGGTGCGCCACGCTCCCAATTGCGAACGCGATCAGCAAAACGTAATGATCCCCAAATCAACATCATCGGAATCACGGTGTAGAAGGCGACTTTGAATGCTGTTGGAATACCGCCGAAAACTTCGCGGTGAATCAACGATGTGTTTTCCCAACCTGTCAGTTGGGGCACGATGCCCGAGATCAGCGTGAAAGTGCCGATGCCAACGCCAAAGGCAATTGATAGTTGATAAGGCTTGAAACGTTTTTTGGCAGCAGTTTCAGTTGTCATAAAGATCGAGCACCCCTGATTATTTACTGGTACTCAGACTAGTTTTTTTAGCCGAAATACGCGCGATCCAAATCGCGAATGCGCAACGAGAGCGAAGCCAGCAACTTGTGTGTAAGTGCGGGAACTTTGTCGGTTAACCGCAAGAAATCACCGCGACCGATAACCAACAACTGGCATTCAGAATCACATACGACCGTTGCGGTGCGCGGACCGTGGTCGAGAAGCGAGAGTTCGCCGACAACCGAGCCCGTGCCAAGAGTCGCCACTTTTTTGCCGCTTCGCTTGACTGTTGCTTTGCCACTCAAAATAATGAACGCTTCTTTGCCTGGCTCGCCTTGTTTGATCATCGTTTCGCCTTTGGCCATCGTCACTCGGTCGCCAGACTTTGCGATTCGCTCGAGGTCTTTGGATGAGCACGACGAAAAAAGTGGTGAGTATCGCAGGTGTTTTAAAGAATTTTTTAGTTCAGCCATGACTTGAATTCTAGTGATTTTTTGAGTTGCTCTGGTTAGCGACGGCTTTTATTGCTGTGGCGATTGCCACCTGATCGCCCAAATACTCGACTGAAATTAGTTTCATTTGACTCGAAAACTCGTATTTGCGTGGCACCCCCGTCGGAATGTTGAATTCGGCGATCTGTTCAGGGCTCAACTTTTCGAGATGCATTACCAATGCGCGCAACGAGTTGCCATGTGCGGTGATCAATACGTTTTTGTTGTTGCGTAATTCGCCAACGACCTGCTGGTCAAAAAACGGCACCACGCGTGCGACCACATCTTTTAGGCATTCGGTGTTCGGCAAATCGGTCTGAGAAATGTGTGCGTATCGCGGTTCGTTTCGCGGGTGTTCGGGGCTTGATAAGTCGACTGGTGGTGGCGCAACATCGAAGCTTCTGCGCCACAAATTTGTTTGCTCTGCACCGTATTTTGCAGTTGTCGCTTTTTTGTCGAGGCCCTGCAACGCGCCGTAATGTCGCTCGTTGAGTCGCCAGTCTTGTCGCACTTCAATCTGTGTCTGACCAAGGGCCATCAGGGCGAGTCGGTTTGTCTCTATTGCCCGAGTCAAAAGCGATGTGAACACCACATCAAATTTGATGCCGGCTTGTTTCAGCGTCTCGCCCGCCTGCGTTGCTTCGCGCTCCCCTTTTGGCGTGAGGGCGACATCATGCCAACCAGTGAAGAGGTTGAGTTCGTTCCAAGTGCTTTGACCGTGTCGCAACAACACGAGCAACCCAGTCATTGATGCCTCACAAACTAAATCGTATGCGCAAAAACGCTGTAACAATGGATGTATGAATTCACACAGCCAGACGGTTTTTGACGTCGTCGTCGTTGGTTCGGCGAATTTAGATCTTGTGGCTCGCACTAGTCGATTGCCCAAACCGGGTGAGACCGTTTCTGGCTCGCATTTTTTTGAAGCGTGTGGAGGCAAAGGCGTGAACCAAGCAATCGCTGCGTCGCGAGCAGGTGCGAGAACAGCGTTCATTGGCGCGCTCGGTCGAGATCACGCGGGTGAAACTTTGCTCGCAGCCTTAGTAAAGGACGGCGTCGATGTTTCTGCGGTGCAGCGAGTTTCGGCGCCGACGGGTCGCGCCTTGATCGGGGTCAGCAACGACGGTGAAAACTCGATCATTGTTGTGCCCGGGGCAAATTACGCGATCAGTATTGACGACATTGAAAAACACAATTCGTTGATTTCTTCGGCGAGAGTTTTGTTGTGTCAACTTGAAGTGCCGTTGTCGGTCGTGCAACGTGCGTTCGAACTTGCAGGTGTTTCGACAACGCGCATCTTGAACCCCGCACCGGCGCAAGCACTGCCCCATTCGTTGCTTGGCGTTGTCGACATCATCACCCCCAACGAACACGAAGTCGAACTTTTGGGTGGCGTCAGCAAATTGCAAAGCCTGGGTGTCAAGACGGTGATTGTCACGCAGGGCGAAAAGGGTGCGATGTTAGCTGACGCGGGTGGCGTGTCGCAGGTTGATCCATTTAAAGTCACGCCAGTTGACACAACTGGGGCAGGCGATGCGTTTTGTGGCATGTTGGCCGCGCGCCTGGCCAAAGGCAGTTCGATGGCTAATTCGCTTCGAGCGGCAGTGATTGCAGGGGCATTAGCCACCCAAATTGAAGGTGCTGTGCCGTCGATACCCTTATGGAGTATGGTTCAAACCAAACTTGAGTCGTAGTGACTAAAGTTTTATGCCTCAAAGGTTGTAAAGACTCTTAGACGACCGTATCTTGGGGTGAGCCTGTCAAAACCCCCTTTGGCAGGCATACAAACAAGTCAAAACGGAGAAATCATGTCAAAAGCAGTCGGAATCGACCTCGGTACAACAAACTCAGTCGTTTGTGTTCTTGAAGCAGGCGAGCCAGTCGTCGTACCAAACTCTGAAGGTTCACGCACCACCCCATCTGTGGTTGCGTTCTCAAAAGGCGGAGACGTTCTCGTCGGCGAAGTTGCCAAGCGTCAAGCGATCACGAACACCGAAAGAACATTTCGCAGCATCAAGCGTCACATGGGTTCAAATTGGACATCTGCCGATATTGACGGCAAAAAATATACGGCACAAGAAATTAGCGCGCGCACTTTGATGAAACTCAAGCGCGATGCCGAGGCGTATCTTGGCACTTCGGTTACTCAAGCAGTGATCACCGTGCCCGCATACTTTGACGACGCGCAGCGCACCGCAACAAAAGAAGCAGGTCAGATCGCCGGCCTCGAAGTTTTGCGGATCATCAACGAGCCGACCGCGGCAGCACTCGCATACGGGCTCGACAAGGGTAGCGAAGACGAAACCATTCTCGTGTTCGACTTGGGTGGCGGCACTTTCGATGTCAGCGTGCTCGAAATTGGCGACGGTGTTTTCGAAGTTAAAAGCACGCACGGTGACACACATTTGGGCGGTGACGACTGGGACCAACGCATCATCGATTGGCTAGTTAAAGAATTCAAATCAGCACACGGCGTTGATCTCGGCACAGACCGCATGGCTTTGCAGAGACTCAAAGAAGCCGCAGAAAAAGCAAAAATCGAGTTGTCGCAAGTGCAGCAGACGCAAATCAATTTGCCGTTCATCACTGCGACACCAAATGGGCCGTTGCATCTCGATGTTTCGTTGTCTCGTTCGAAGTTTCAAGAGATGACCAACGATTTGCTTGAGCGTTGTCGTAAGCCCTTCGAACAGGCGATCACCGACGCCGGCATCACCAAGAGCCAGATCAAGCACGTGATTTTGGTAGGCGGTTCTACCCGCATGCCGGCAGTGCTTGACTTGATTCAGTCGTTGACGGGCAAAGAGCCGAATCGCTCTGTCAACCCTGACGAAGTGGTGGCGGCAGGGGCCGCAATTCAAGCCGGTGTTTT
>DOHD01000165.1:5148-5360 GCA_003535455.1 Acidimicrobium sp. | reverse complement strand
ATGACCAAACTCATCGAACGCAATACGACCATTCCAACGCGTCGCACCGAGGTGTTCTCGACCGCCGAAGATATGCAGCCATCTGTAGAAATTCATGTGTTGCAAGGCGAGCGAGAAATGGCAAGTTACAACAAGACTCTCGGCAAGTTTCAACTTGTTGATTTGCCACCCGCACCTCGTGGCGTTCCGCAAATCGAAGTCACATTCGATAT
>DOHD01000165.1:0-5090 GCA_003535455.1 Acidimicrobium sp. | reverse complement strand
AAAGACGACATCAACAAGATGGTCAAAGATGCCGAAGCGCACGCCGAAGAAGACAAAAAGCGTCGCGAAGAAGCCGAAGTTCGCAATAACGCCGACTCGCTGGTCTACCAAACCGAAAAAGTGTTGCGCGAACAAGGCGAGAAATTGACCGCAGAAGACAAGACAGCCGTCGAAGGTCCGCTTGCAGATTTGCGTGCGGCGTTGAACGGTAGCGACACCGACACGATCAAGAACGCCACCGAAAAGTTGATGGCTGCAAGCCAAGCATTCAGTCAAAAACTTTATGAGGCCGCATCGCGTGATGCGAACGCCGCCGGCACTTCAGCTTCTGGTCAACAGGCCGGCACAAACGATTCAGATATCGTCGACGCCGAAATTGTCGATGAGAAATAATCTCGAGTAACAATCAGTTATGACTGACGAGAAAGCTGAGATTTCGAGCGAAGAGTTGAGCGTTGATGCACTCGTCGAACAATTGACGAAAGAGCGCGACGAATTCAAAGACATTGCCTTGCGTGTGCAGGCAGAGTTCGAAAATTATCGCAAGCGTTCGGCAACCCAGTTGATCGACGAGTCAGATCGCAATGCAGGTCGAATTGTCGAGAGTTTGTTGTCGGCACTAGATGCTTGCGAGGCAGCGATGGTTCACGGTGCGGCCGGTGTCGAGCCAATTTTCAGTTCGCTTTTGTCGGCTCTTCAAAAACAAGGTCTCGAGGTTTTGAATCTCGTCGACACCGTTTTTGACCCAAGCGTCGCCGATGCAGTTGTGCACGAGCCTGCCGACGACGAAAGTGGCGCGAGCGAGACACGTGTCGTCGAAGTGATGCGCACCGGCTATCTCTGGAAGGGTCGTGTACTTCGCGCCGCCATGGTGAAGGTCAAGGGATAACAAAGGCATAGTGCAATGACTGCACAGCGAGAGTGGTTCGAAAAAGATTATTACGCCGTGCTCGGTGTTGCTAAAACGGCAACCGACAAAGAGATTACCAAGACTTATCGCAAACTTGCTCGCAAATACCACCCTGATGCGAATCCGAACAATGCGGCCGCCGAAAATAAATTCAAAGAAATTTCGGCGGCATACGATGTGCTCGGCGACGAAAAGCGGCGCAAAGAATATGACGAAGTTCGTCGCGCTGGTCCGTCGGCGTTTGGCATGCACGGCGGCAACGGTGCGGGTGGCCAAAGTTTCAATGGTGGGCAACCGTTCGACATGGGCGGTGGCGGCGACATCAGCGACCTAATAAGTCAGATGTTTGGTGGGCGCGGCGGGCGTTCGCGCAATGGTGTTGATCCCCGACGAGGTGTTGACCTTGAGGCGACTCTTGATTTGAGTTTTATCGACGCCGTGAACGGCATGACTACTTCTTTGCGCCTTTCAACCGACAGCGAAAAATCGCCGCGTGAGGTAAATGTTCGAATTCCCGCTGGCGTCGACAACGGTCAGCGCATTCGCATCAAGGGCCGTGGCGAACCAGGACGCAGTGGTGGGCCGGCCGGCGACTTGTTCATTACATGCAACGTGGCGACGCACAAGTTGTTTGGTCGTGAGGGCAAAAATTTAACTTTGCAAATACCAATCACATTTGCCGAAGCGGCGCTTGGCGCCAATATCGAAGTGCCGACCCTTGACGGCGCGAGTGTTACCTTGCGTCTCAAACCCGGCACGCAGTCTGGCTCGCGACACAGAGTCAAGGGCAAGGGCATTGTTTCGGGCGAAATTGAAGGCGATCTGATCGTCAGCGTCGAAGTTGTTGTGCCCAAAGATCTAACTGGCAAACAAACAAAACTCATCGAGCAACTCGCCGAGGTTTCAAAAGATTCACCCCGCAGTCATTTGTTTTCTGCGGTTAAGAATGAAAGGCATTAAATATGCACTACGAAACACAAGCCGTCTATGTAATTTCGGTCGCCGCAGAACTTGCGGGCATGCACCCTCAGACGTTGCGCATTTATGAGCGTCGCGGGTTGGTACAGCCTGCGCGCACCGCGGGTGGCAAGCAACGCCGATATAGCAACGCCGATATTGCGCAACTTTTGCGCATTTCTGAACTCGCCGAACTCGGCATGAACCTCGAGGGCATTCGTCAAGTCATGGCACTTGAAAATCAAGTTGCTCAGTTACAAAAAACTGTCGCACAACTTCAGGCGCAACTCGAGCGAGCCCTCGAAAACTCACACACGAAATACGGCCTCGTTCCCTTGAATCAGACAACGATGATTTTTGGTCGCAACTCGCGTCTTTTTGACGAGGAGCGTTAAGTTCTAGCGACTAGACTTTTGCTACGTACCTATAAATAATGGGAGCGTTTAATGCCTGTATCAGTCGTCGTCGGAACCCAATGGGGCGACGAAGGCAAGGCAAAAATAATCGACCTGCTCGCCGAGAGTCATCAGGTAGTTGCGCGATATCAAGGTGGCCATAACGCTGGCCACACCGTCGTAGTTGGCAATGAAAAATATGCTCTGCAACTCGTGCCGAGTGGAGTTTTTTATTCGCATGTAACCCCAGTAATTGGTAACGGGGTAGTGGTCGATTTGCCGACTCTATTCAAAGAAATCGACACGCTTGAGTCACGGGGCATCACCTGCTCGCGGTTAAAAGTTTCGAGTTTGGCCCACCTGATTTTTCCGTGGCACCAAGCACATGATGCGATCAGCGAATCGAATCTGGGCGAAAACAAAATTGGTACAACGCTGAAGGGCATCGGGCCGGCTTATGCCGACAAGTCTCGTCGAGTTGGCATTCGTGCCGGAGATGTTCGCGACGCCGCTCGGTTCAAGCAACTTGTGCGTGATCGGGCGACTGCCGAACAAAAGATTCTCACCGCGCTCGGCGGTGAAACGCTGAACATCGACGAGATCGTCGATAAGTTTGTCGCACTTGGCCAAAGATTGAAGCCTTATGTTTTTGACACCGTCAATTTTTTGCACGACGCGCTTGAACACAACGAAAATCTTCTGCTCGAGGGCGCGCAAGCAACTTTTCTCGACATTGATCACGGCACTTATCCGTTTGTCACGTCGTCGAACCCGATCGCGGGTGGTGCTTGCGCTGGCACAGGGCTTGGTCCGCGCGATATATCTCGAATTGTTGGCATCGCCAAGGCGTATACAACTCGAGTTGGCAGTGGGCCGTTTCCGTCCGAATTGCTCGGCGAATTAGGAGACAAAATTGTCGATATCGGCCGCGAGTTTGGCACGGTCACTGGTCGTCGCCGCAGACCAGGTTGGTTAGACCTCGTGATGTTGCGTCACGCCGCACGACTAAATTCGCTGACCGAGATTGCGCTGACGAAACTCGACATTCTCGACACATTTAAGGTTGTTCGTGTTTGTGTTGGTTATGAAGTCAACGGCAAAGAACTAGCGGGCTACCCGGACGACTCGCAGTTGTTGGCGCAAGTGCAGCCAAAATATGTAGATCTACCGGGCTGGAACAAGTCGGTCAGTGCGGTGCGCAATTATTCAGATTTGCCGCCACAGGCAAAAGCGTTGGTTGAATTGGTCGAACAACATGTTGGTGTGCCAGTCACGATTATTGGTGTCGGTCCTGAACGCAATGAATGTGTCGTGCGCAAATGATCGAGCGATACAGCCTGCCCGAGATGGCCGAAATTTTTTCGGATGAGTCTAAGTTTCGTCGTTATTTAGAGATTGAACTGCTGGCAACTGCGGCGCACAGCGAGTTGGGTGTCGTGCCTCGCGAGCACGCACAAACGTGTCGCGATCGCGCGCCTGTCGTTGACGCCAAATTTGTTGCAGAGGTCAGCGAGCGAGAGCGCGTAACCGATCACGACGTCGCCGCGTTCGTCGATGTCGTGCAACAACACATCGGCATGCCGGCAAGTGCATGGATTCATCATGGGTTGACCAGTTCAGATGTCGTCGACACCGCCTGGTGTTGGATGTTGCGCGACGCTGCAGTTCTGATTGATCGTGCGCTGGTTGACTTTTATGAGTCTCTGGTTAATTTGGCCAACAAACACCGTTCCACGGCAATGATCGGTCGAACTCATGGCGTGCACGCCGAGCCGACAACATTCGGCGCCAAAGTTGCGTTATGGGCACTGCAGGTGCGTCGTGATCGTGAGCGACTTGCCGCGGCCACAAAACGAATCGCAGTTTGCAAACTCTCGGGTGCTGTCGGCACTTATTCGAACATTGACCCTGAAGTTGAAAGACGCGTCGGCGCCGCGCTTGATCTGGTGCCTGTGCCTGCGACGCAAGTCATTGCCCGCGACCGACACGCAGAATATCTGTGGGCATGCGCGAGCATCGGCACAACCATAGAAACAATCGCAATTGAATTGCGACATTTGCAGCGCACCGAAGTTAATGAAGTGCGTGAAGGGTTTGGTGCTGGCCAAAAAGGCAGTTCGGCGATGCCGCATAAGCGCAACCCGATTTCTTCTGAGACTCTCACGGGGCTTTCGCGTGTGTTGCGTGCCAACCTGCAAGTCGGTTTGCAAGACGTCGCGCTGTGGCATGAACGTGATATTTCGCATTCGTCGGCCGAACGTATCGTGCTGCCAGATTCGTCTTTGCTCGTATATTACGTTTTGCGTCGAGCGACAAAACTAGTGACCAATCTTGAAGTTGATTCAGGGCAAATGTTGCGCAATTTAGATTTGTTGCACGGTGTCGTCTTTTCGCAACCCGTGTTGTTGCTCTTGGTTTCATCGGGCATGTCGCGCGACGAGGCATATCGACTCGTGCAAGAACTTTCTGCCAAGGCAATTAGCACGAAAACAAATTTCAAAAGACTTTTGAGCAGTGATGATCGCGTCAAGCTTTCATCGCAAAAATTAGATGAAGCATTCGACCTCAATATTGCGTTGAAGCGCTCACAAGTTGTTTTTGATGCACTCAGTTCTGACAATTCGTGACGAACTAGACATGTCTGGTCTACCGAAACTCGACCCAGCGCGACACAAATTGCGCGAACATATCTTGCAACATTCGTTGAAGACCGGCACGTTCACCCTCAAGTCGGGGCGCACGAGCAACTGGTTTCTAGATTCAAAACAGACTGCGTGTCGAAGCGACGGCATCGTGCTTGTGAGTGACGTGGCTTTGTCAATGTTGCC
>DOHD01000032.1:3527-4705 GCA_003535455.1 Acidimicrobium sp. | reverse complement strand
TCAAACCCCGCATGATCAGCACCAATCGCAATCTTTCTCACTGCTGGGCCCACTCTCTCATCGTAGTTACTTTGACCTCAGTCAATAAGTGTCTTCATTTTCGGTGTCAACCAATTCGACATCAGCTCACTTCCCTTAACGTTCAGATGCGACGAATCGTGATAAATAATTTCTCCGTCTTTGACTGGGTCACAAAGGTCGGCGTTGCAGATAATCGATGCCGGGTCAAAAGTTGCGGTTGATGCAACGCCAGTGAGTGCACGATCCAATGCGCTAACCACGGCATTCCGTGACGCCTGATCTGAATATCGTCGTGCCTCGATCTTTGATTTCGGTTGAAGCAAAGAAATATCAGCATCAATAAACACAGACGGTGCCTCATGAATCAAAAGCGTGGGCACGTTTTCGTTTTTAATTTTCTCGATCATTTCTTGCGTCGCTACCACTACTGAATCAATGCGACTGGCATTCTCTTGCGGCAAACTTCCATCTTTAGTCGGTAAACGATATTCATCGCCCAAGTATCGCGTTACCGAATTACCTAAAACTACCAATTTTGGTTGCGCCGTTTTCGTTCCATTACACCAACTTGAATGCCAGGTCATTATCTTCTTGTAGTCGCACCCTTGTATCAATTCAACTAATCGATCTTGAATGTCTTCGCACCAGCTCACACCCAGTGGCGCTCTCGCGGCCATGGGGCATCCCGCAGTTGCGAGAACGGCGACGTCATAGCCGAGTTCATTGCCCGACTTGATTACTCCATCGGCAAATGCGCGCGCCTGTGAATCGCCAAACAAAAAAATCTTTCCTTTTGAATTTTCAACGCGAAAAGTGCATTGCTCTTCGTTCCATTGATTCGAGTCAACCGTGAACCCACAATCGTCGGCGACACCTGCACGCGGTGCGACCTCTGGTTGTGTAAGTCCAAGATGTGTATCGGCAATTCGCTCGACCACCAAACCAAAACCAAGTGGCACAACAACACAAATGGCTGCGAGTCGAATTGCTCGCGAGCCATAAATTCGATCGTTGCGTCGAATCGGTTGCTCAAGCCATCGATATGAAAATATCGTCGGCACAAGTGAAGCGAATCCGGCCACCAGGGCCAAGACATTGTTTCTTGGCCAAATCGTCAAGCAATAAACCGTGAACGGCCAATGCCACAAATACCATCC
>DOHD01000032.1:1804-3514 GCA_003535455.1 Acidimicrobium sp. | reverse complement strand
TCGCCGAGTTCTGACCAACCACGATTAGCCCGCAAGTGCCCAGCACCGGCGCGAGGGCAACATAACCCGGAAACGGAGTAAACGACTCAAGTTTTACCGCCGACCAAACAATCGCCGCACCTGACGCCAAAAATATTATCGACGCAGACTTCTTAACAATTTTTGCTCGTAATGGTGCGATCGCAAGAATCACACCAACACCAAACTCCCAAATTCGACTCGGCAAACCGAAAAATGCAAACCGCTCGGGCAACGGCGTCAGACGATAACCATATGACAGTGCCACTCCGACTGCGAACGAAGCCAAACTGATAACGGCGACTCCACAGCCAAGCACGAACATTCGTCGTTTCTCATCGAATCGCTTCGTCATCTTCCAGCCGATCATCAACGCCGCCGGCAACAACAAATAGAACTGCTCTTCGATTGCCAACGACCACATGTGACGAAATGGGTTTTCGGCCAAAGAAAAATAGGTATTTTCAAGAAACAAATAAGCGTTCGCTAAAAATAGGGTCGTGGCTTGCGAAGTTCGCACCACCTCTTGCTGATCACCAAACGGCGACAAAAACAAAATTGAGAACGCAAGTGTCACAATTGTTACTAGCGCCAATGCGGGCAAAAGTCTTCGCGCGCGACGCGCGTAAAAGTCTCTCAAACGCACCCTTCCAGTACGTTGAAGTTCTCGCAACAACAACTGTGAAATCACGAAACCAGAAATCACAAAAAACACGTCCACCCCAACAAAACCGCCCGGCAAACCAACGCCAGAGTGATAAATCACAACGAGCAAAACAGCAATACCACGCAGCCCCTGAATATCTCTACGGAAGTAATCTCTCTCGACTTCAGACATCACCGAGAAGCCTAGAACTAATCTCCAACACCACAAGTGCGCATAAAGTAGTGACTGATGTCGATTGACCCACGCACACCAGTGCTTGTTGGCCAAGGCCAAATCGTCAATCACATTGCGAGCCTGAGCGATGCCCGCGAACCAGCACACTTGATCGCTGACGCAATTCGCGAGGCGACAACCGATGCGAATCTCATTTCGCTTCCTGAAATCGACGCACTTCACATTGTTCGCTTGCTTTCATGGAAGTACACGAACCCCGCATTCACGGTTGCTTCTCGTTTAGGTTTGAAGTCGCGCGCATATGGCATCACCCCGCACGGTGGCAACATGCCGCAGTTGCTGATCAACAAACTTGCACAACAAATTCAACGCGGTGAACTCGACATCGCGGTTGTCGCCGGTGGTGAGGCTTCAAATTCGCGCGCCCGCGCGCACCNNAAAATAGTTTTGCCGATCCAGATTTATCCGATGTTCGAAACTGCGATTCGCGCCGAGGTAAGACACGACATAAACCAGCACGAGCAGTTGATCAGCGAGTTGTGGTCACGCTTCAGCAATGTTGCCAGCACAAACAATTTTGCTTGGAGCAACACGGCGCTAACCGCCGAACAAGTTCGCAAAGTCACGCCGAAAAATCGCATGATCGGTTTGCCCTATCGCAAAGTGATGAACTCGAACAACCAAGTCGATATGGCTGCGGCGTTGATCATCTGCTCGGTCGGCAAAGCCACGCAACTCGGCATCCCTCGCGAAAAATGGGTCTTTCCACTCGCAGGCACTGATTGCCACGAGCACTACTACGTCTCAAATCGTTTCTCATTTGCCAACACGCCCGCGATCAAACTTGGTGG
>DOHD01000032.1:0-1722 GCA_003535455.1 Acidimicrobium sp. | reverse complement strand
GGACCATGGAACAACTATGTGATGCACGCAATCGCCACGATGATGATCAAACTTCGCCAGTCAAACGATGCATCGACAAACGGATTCATCTGGGCCAACGGTGGTTACGCCACCAAACACTCTTTCGGCGTTTATTCGGCAACGCCATCAAAAAACGGCTTTCGACATGGTTCGCCACAAACGACTATCGACTCGTTGGCTAAGCGCGAACTAGCAACACCTGCCGAGGCAGAATCATTGATCGCCGGCAAAGCCACGATCGAAGCATTCACTGTCATGCACGACCGCGAAGGTCGACCAGAAACAGCAATCGCTTCGACACTGCTCAAAGATTCGCGCCGAGCCTGGGCGACTTCAACCGACCCACAGGTCACAAAATCACTATGCGCCGGCGAATGGGTCGGCCAACAAGTCACCCTCGACTCAATCGGCACCCTCCTGCTCTAAATTTTGGCGAGTGCGATGCGGTCGCGACCAGCGAGGTCTTGGCGAATTTCGATTTGTTTGAAACTATTTTTCGTTAGCAACTCACGCACGGCGTGGCCTTGTTGATGACCAATTTCAAGAACGAGCCATCCGTCAGCCGCGAGCCATTCGCCTGCCTGAGAAACAATTTCGCGATACGCATCAAGACCATCTGAACCGGCAAACAAAGCCATATGTGGCTCGTGTTCGAGCACGCTCGACTCGACACTCGGGTCGTATACGGCGATATACGGCGGATTACTGACAATCAAGTTAAAACTATTTTTCAACTCGCTCGGCAACGCCGTGAACCAACTGCCTTGCGCAATTCGAACATCGCCATTGATCAAACCCAAACCAGCCAAGTTTGCCCGAGCAACTGCAAGCGCATCAGTCGACAAATCAGTCAGCCAAACTTCGGTGCTACCGCGCGGCAACTCGCTTGCCAACGACAAACCAATCACACCACTACCCGTACCCAAATCAGCAATCCGCAACTTTGACACCGACCGCTGCATTTTGATTGCCAAGTCGAGCGCCACCTGCGCGACTATTTCGGTCTCTGGCCGCGGAATCAGCACGCGATTGTCGACCAAAACATCGAGATGTCGAAAAGCCCACCGGCGCATCACATATTGCAACGGCTCACCAGTCAAACGTCGCGCAACCATCGCCCGCAGTGCGACGCCGCATCGCTCGCTTACGACATCGTCGCGGGCCGCATCAAATTCGCCGCGATCCAATCCGCTCGCGTGTTCGCACAACCAGCGTGCTTCTTGCTCGCTACCCAACTCTGCGGCACTCGCCTGCAACAACTCGCCCCAAGTTATTGATTCATCGCCCGTCACGACGAAATTAATTCTCGCCCGAGTCTGCCAACTGCTCGGTTTGATATTCGAGTGTCAGCGCGTCTACAACCGGGTCTAAATTGCCCGCCAAGACATCTTGCAACTGATGCAATGTGAACCCGATGCGATGGTCGGTCACGCGGCTGTCTTTGAAATTGTAGGTACGAATTTTTTCACCTCGACCACCGCCGCCAACCTGAGCCTTCCGTTCTGCCGAAGCACGGGCCTGCAGTTCTTCTTCTTGTCGCTTCAACAACCGTGCCCGCAAAACCTGCATCGCCCGCAAACGGTTTTGCAATTGGCTGCGCTCGTCTTGCATCGCCACGACGACACCAGAAGGTTTGTGTGTAATTCGCACCGCTGAATCGGTCGTGTTGACGCCTTGACCGCCGGGCCCACTGGCGCGATA
>DOHD01000050.1:1691-3818 GCA_003535455.1 Acidimicrobium sp. | reverse complement strand
TCACTCGCGTGTTGCATCTTGATCGACCAGACGAAGACTCAGAAGGCTCGATCGTCGAATATCGCGGCACTTACACGCAATATTTAGTCTCACGCGAGGCAGACGAGGCTCGGCAAGCAAAGAAGGCAACCCAACAAAGCAAAGAAATCGAAAGATTGCAGCGTGTCGTCGATCGATTCGGCGCCAAAGCCAGCAAAGCCGCGATGGCGCACAGCATCGAAAAACGAATCGGTCGCATCGAAGAAACTCGCGTGCACGCCGCGCGCGGTGCCCGCGTTTTGAAAGTTCGCTTTCCTGAGCCGCCACATTGCGGAGAAACTGTGCTGACTGTCGACGGTTTGCGCAAAACTTTCGGCGGTCCAGACATCTTTCACGACGTGAGTTTTGATTTGGGTCGCGGCGAGCGGCTTTTGGTGCTCGGCTTAAATGGCGCCGGCAAAACTTCGCTCCTGCGAATTCTGGCGGGCGAAGTCAAGCCCGACAACGGTGAAGTCAAGTTCGGTTATCAAGTTCAAGTCGGCTATTACGCACAAGAACACGACAACTTGGTGCCGCAACGGTCATTGGTCGAGCACATGCGCGATCAGGCCCCAGTTTCGCTCGGTCTCACTGAAACTCAACTGCGAGGCATGCTCGGCATGTTCGGCTTGTCTGGCGACAAGGTTTATCAAGAGTCGGCGACCCTTTCTGGCGGTGAAAAAACAAAACTTGCACTTGCGATGATGATGGTCGGAAAAAACAACCTATTGTTGCTCGACGAACCGACCAACAACCTTGACCCATCTAGTCGTCAGTCTGTTGCCGATGCGCTTTCAAATTGGGAAGGCGCAATCGTCTTGGTCAGCCACGACGCCGAATTTGTCGAGCAACTCGCACCGACAAAAGTTTTGCTCATGCCAGACGGCCAAGAAGATTATTTCAACGAGTCTTGGCTCGAACTCGTGACGCTGGCTTAAGTCGCAGATCGCGCGTTGTGCGTGCTGCTCACGCAGTTATTTAAGCGCGCGAATATAAACGATGATGCTGGCGATCTCGTCGTCGGTAAGTTTGTTCGCCGGCATTATGCCCGACGCATTTCGGCGCTTTTTCGCACCTGGGTCTTTTATCGACTCGTATAAATAGGTGTCATCAGCAGTGACAACGGTGCCGTCGCTAAGCGTGACTTGCGAGTCGGCCAGGCCGATCCATTTTGGTCCGACTCGACCGTCGCCGTCTTCGCCATGACAACTCGCACAACCTGAACTAATCGCAAGTTCGCGACCTGCCGCGGCTTCGGGCGAAAGATCAACTGGTGCACTTGACGAGCCCGATGAGCACGCCCCAAGCGTGAGCATCATTGCGGTAGCACCGAGAGCAGAAAATTTAAACAAAAGTTTGGACGCCATGAATACAGATTACCTTTGCACACAAGTAGAGTTCGGCATCGTGGTAAAAAATCAATGGTGACAAATCTCCCACAGCATCCCGCATCGGGCAACGAGTCCGACGGCTATTGGATGCATTATCACGATCAAGACAGCGAGAAACTCGCCGAAGCCGTTGTCGAATATGCACTCGAGCGCATTCGGCTCGACCCACCGCCACTTGACGGGCCGAAGACTTTTAGTCAATTACAAGCACTCGTTGGCAATACGATCACAGCCGAGGGTCTTGGCGGTCTTAAAGCACTCGAGATTTTCACGAAACATCTTTCACATGCATGCATCAGCGTCGACCATCCGTCGTTTTTGTCGTTTGTGCCAGGTGCGCCGACTGAGAGCGCAGTTTTATTTGATCTCGTACTTAGTGCGTCAAACATTTATGCAGGCTCATGGTTAGAAAGTTCTGGTGCCGTCTACGCCGAGAACCAAGCGTTGCAGTGGGTCGCAAGTCTCGCGAATTTTCCGTCGACGAGCGCCGGTGTTTTCGTCAGCGGTGGCACTGCCGGCAATCTTTCGGCGCTGATTGCCGCGCGATGGCGATGGCGTCAAAACGGCAAAGGTGTTTTCGATCGCGTTCGACCAATTCTTGTCACTTCATCTGGTGCACACTCTTCGGTTTCACTGGCGGCGAACGCAATGGATGCAGACATCGTCAAAGTGCAAGCCGACGCACAAGGTCGAATGTCGGGCGTCAATTTGCGTCAAG
>DOHD01000050.1:752-1649 GCA_003535455.1 Acidimicrobium sp. | reverse complement strand
TTTGTCGGCATCGAGATGGCAGACAGTTTCATCGTCGACCCGCACAAGTGGTTGTTCGGCCCGTTCGATTGTTGTGCATTGATCTATCGCGACCCAGATACCGCTCGCCGCGCGCATACTCAGCGCGCTGAATATTTAGAGGTGTTACAACAGCAAGATCTTGGCGACGCGTTGGCTAACCCGTCAGATATGGCGCATCACCTCTCGCGCCGTGCTCGAGGTCTGCCGTTTTGGTTCAGCGTCGCAACTCACGGCACCGAGGCTTATGAAGAAGCAATGGAGATCACATTGCAAGTCACGCGCGAAGCAACGCAGTTGATCAAAAACGCCCCTTATCTCGAATTGTTGCTCGAGCCAGAGTTGTCGATCATTATTTTTAAGCGCAACGGTTGGACACCCGAGCAATATCAAGCGTGGAGCGACAAGATGCTCAACGAAGGTCGGGCGTTCGTCGTGCCAACAACGCTCAACGGCGAAACAATTTTGCGCTTCTGCATTATCAACCCGCGAACAACGATCGAAGAAGTCGCCGAAATCATCAACTCGCTAGAGTAGGTGCGTGCTCAAGTCGGTTCGATCGGTTGTTCAACTTCGCAAATTTGAATTCAACGGCGACAAGCGCAGGCTCGCTGCATGCGGCGATCTAAAAGATTTACGAAAACTCGCCAAGCGCAACTTGCCGGGCGGTGTTTTCGATTATTTCGACGGTGCTGCCGAAGACGAATGGTCGCTTGCCAACAACAGTTCGGCTTATTCAAAGTTTGGTCTGGTGCCAAAAGTTTTGCGCGATGTTTCAAAAATCGATACATCGACGACGATCATGGGTCAACCAGTGCCGTTCCCGATTGCGCTTTCACCGACTGGTTTCACTCGCATCGCGCACCCGCAGGGTGAACT
>DOHD01000050.1:342-730 GCA_003535455.1 Acidimicrobium sp. | reverse complement strand
TCACGGTCGATACGGCGGTGTTCGGTCGGCGCGAGCGCGATGTGCGTCGCGGCTTCACGCTTCCACCAAAAATTGGTTTAGAAACTTTTATTGACGGCATTAGACACCCACGGTGGACATACAAGTTCGTTACCAACGAACCGATCACGTTTTCGGCAGTTGCTGGTCGTTCTGATGTCGACGGCTCTAAAGCGATCACATTGTCAGATTATGTAAATTCACAATTCGACCCGACGTTGAGTTGGCACGACCTCGACTGGATTCGCCAAGAGTCGGGTCTGCCGATCATGCTCAAAGGCATTCAATGCGTTGATGATGCCAAGCAAGCCGCGTCAATGGGTGTTGATGCAATCGCATTGTCAAACCACGGTGGTCGTCAATTAGACGG
>DOHD01000050.1:0-262 GCA_003535455.1 Acidimicrobium sp. | reverse complement strand
GTCGACGGCGGTGTTCGCCGTGGCTCAGATGTAGTTAAAGCGTGTGCACTCGGTGCTCGTGCTGTGATGTTCGGGCGACCATATCTATATGGTCTTGGCGCGGCAGGCGAGTTGGGCGTGCAGTGGGCGCTAGATCACATCACGAGCGGTGTTTCGCGCACGATGGCGTTAATCGGCGAAACGTCGATCACGAAACTTTCTCGCGATTCAATTTTCGAGCGCTGACAGCGCCCCGCGCCAAGCGCTACCCGCGTCGCAATTT
>DOHD01000111.1:1116-5976 GCA_003535455.1 Acidimicrobium sp. | reverse complement strand
TGACTACTAGAAATTTCCTCAGGCTGTCAACCCCAAGTGAGAAGTAACTCGAGCACCTCTTCGTTCGTTTTAGTGGAGCCCCAAGCCGGAATCGAACCGGCACCGCACAATTGACGAGATGTGCAGGCTGCCGTTACAACATCAGGGCACCACTAGAAGGTGTGCACGACAACGCTCAAGTGGCAACAAAAGCAAAAGCGGCGAGTCTCTTCGCTGGATCTGACTACATGATCGTCAGCAAATTGCCGACGACAGGGTCTTTGATAACACTGATCACGCTGCCTGGCACTTGTTGTTCTTCGACGACAATTGTTGCACCGATTTCTTTGGCTTTCGCACGAGTGGCTGGCATGTCGGGCACCATGAACACTGGTCGCCAATGTGGTGAGATCGCCGCATCGTCTTGTTGCGACACGCTGGCTATCCATTCGTCTCCGCGATGCAAGATCGCCCCGCCGGGGTGAGGCGTCATAATGGTCATGTTTAATAACTTGGCGTAATAGTCACTTGCTGCTTGCCAGTTTTGCGAATTGTGGTCAAACCATGACGGTGCGTTCGCTTCGAACAACCGGCCGAAACCTGTGAACTCGATCGCCTGCCAAAAACCGTGGGTTACGCCCGACGGGTCTTGTGCGAGAGCCATATGGCCGTGCTCATAAACCTGCATCGGTGGCATAAAAATTTGTGCGCCGAGTTCACCTGCTTTGGCGATGCTTGCGTTGATGTCGCGAGTGGCGAAATAAAGGGTGAAGAGACCCGTTGAACCAGGATGATTCGCGAGTCCGAAAATTGCGTTGCCATCGTGGTGAATCGTCGTGTAGTAACCCGTTTCTTCGGGGCCAACTTCTGCTTGCCAGCCGAACAGCGAGTCATAAAACTTGATAAAGTCTTCGCGTTGTTTTTGCGTGTCGACCATTTGGTCGAACCAGCAAGGTTTGCCGTCATCGAATTTTTCGAATTTCGTCATGACCCCGAGCGTAGTGCAGAGTAGAATTTGAACGAAGAGAATGCAGAATTAAGGTGCAGTTAACTGTCGCGCCATATTGACGACGCTGAAACTTAACTGGCCACATGTAATTTCGGCATGTGAGTGCCCAACCAATCGCAATATCTCGCGATCGTCGCGCCGAACTCTTGGCAGCAGCTCAACCCGAAGCGATTCAACAACTTGCGAGCCGCGCTCTCGAACTAAGCAGCGTTTCAGACTCGTTGGTCGTGACTAAAGCGCCTGAAACTGGGCTGATAATGATGCAAGTGCGCGAGCCCGTGTGCAAAGAACGCTTCTATTTGGCAGAGGTCGTCGCGACCCGCGCCGAAGTTTTATTGCATGATCAAACTGGTTGGGCGATTCGCATGGGCACCGATCGACCAACGGCGCTAGGTGCGGCGATTCTCGATGCGATTTGTGAAGTGCCGACCGATGAGTTCGTCGAATATGTCGAGCTACATCGCTCAATCGCCGAACTCTGCGCGCAAACAATCGACGACCAAGCCGAGGCGAAAGCCGCCGAATGGAACGAGATTTCTAAGACCATCGTCAATTTTGAAGCACTCGAGTGACATGAAGTTCTTGACCCTGGCACCGATCGATGCGAACTATACGTTTCGCGCGATGTTGCAGACCCTAAGTCGCCCTGGCACGATCGAAGCACTCGCCCTTTCTGATCAATCGCAATGCCTGCCCGAAACTGCGTTGATGCTGGCGTTGATTGATGTAGAAACAAAATTCGCGGTGCTCTCATCGCTCGAAGATATCGACGCAAAAATCTGGGCACGCTTGCTGAGTTCGGCTTCGGGTGCGCCGCAAGCCGAGTTGCCAAAGGCCGAGTGGGTGTTGTCATTTGGCGAACCATCGACTGACGAACTAAACAGCCTTGCGCGTGGCTCGGCCAATGAACCAGAGGCCGGGTGTCGCCTTATTGTTGCGTGCGACAAATTGTCGCAATTTGCGAGCGACACGAGCGACTCTCGACTACACGATTCAACCCGCGCGAGCACAACAATTGGTCTGCGTGGCCCAGGTGTAAATGGCCAAATCACCCTGCATGTCGACGGTCTAAGCGAAAACTTTTTCGCCACATTGGCAAAAATCAACAATTCGTTTCCGGCGGGTGTCGATGTTTGGCTGTGCGACCAACTCGGTCATCTCGCGGCGATCAGTCGCAGCACCGAGTTCAACGTGATGCAATTTCAAGAAACGATCGCCTAATGGGATACTCAGGCGCCCGCGGCGGGATCGACGCAATCGAAGCCGCCGAGAAACTCGTTCGCCGCAAACGACTGAATGCCGATTGCGAATGGGTTAGCCCACAACAAATCGTCGGTCGATTCAGGCTCGCGGTCGACCGCGTGATGGGCGAAGCCGGTATCTGGGACGAAGAGTTGACAGCGATCGCAATTCGCCAGGCCGAAGGCGACCTGATAGAAGCGGTGCACTTGTTGCGCTCTTATAAATCGACGTTGCCTCGCTTTGCCTATAGCAAACCAACCGATGCCGATGAACTGCAAGTCGTGCGTCGCATCGTGCCGGCGTTTCGCAACCCGCCCGGCCCACAACTACTCGGACGCACAACCGACTATACGGGTCGACTGCTTGAACTTACATCTGAACAAGCAGGGCAAGAAGAGTCGATGTTGTTGGCGTCTCTGGCACTGACCGACGATCAAGAATCTCTCGAACCAACAACGAGCGACGAAGACACTCAACCGCGTCGCTTGCTCGAAACACTTCGCGAAATGGATCTGCTCGTCGACCGTCGACGCGAAGATGACCCAGAACCATTCGACATAACTCGAACCCCAGCACGCCCACCTGCGTCGCGTTCAGCGCGACTTTCGTCGATGGCCCGCGCCGAAACTGGTGCGTTGGTCAACCAGTGGTATCGCAACATTCTCGGACCAGACGGCTATCTGCACGAAGTAACCCTCGGTGAAGTTCGCCACGGATATCTTGCGTTGCGCATCGAACATCCGCTGACTGGCAACACCATTTCAATCGGCACGGTTCGTGTCACCGAAGTTGAAGCGATCGAAGATTTGAACGGCATCGACGAACAACGCGACCGCTTCGACATCGGTTATGGGCTTTGCCTCGGTCACAACGAAAAGAAAGCGATCGCGATGGCCAACCTCGACATCGCCTGCCATCGCGACGCCGGACGCAGTCAACTCGAACAATCGCTGTTGCTGACGACCGACGGTCTTGAATCGTCTGGTTTTCTCGAACATCTCAAACTGCCCCACTACGTGACATTCAGGTCGATGGTCGAACGAAAGATCGCCGTTCGTGAATCAAAAAACCGCGAGCGTTCGTCATGACCGATCTGCTCGACAAACTCGGTGCCGAACACGAACACCAACAGTTCGGAATATTGGATGAATACTCGAAGCGAGAAATTCGTCGTGCGATTCTCACGGCCGTGGCGGTGCCCGGCTATCAGGTGCCGTTCGGTTCGCGCGAGATGCCAGTTGCGCGCGGTTGGGGCTCGGGTGGTCTGCAATTGACGCTCGCCGTCATCAGCCCGAGCGATGTGATCAAAGTAATCGACCAAGGTGACGATCAGGGCGTCAATGCGGTCAACTTGCGACGGTTGATCGTGCAATCGACAAAAGTGCAAGAGACGACGACTGCGTCTGACGCGTCGATCGTGCAAAGTCGACATCGCATACCCGAGGACGGTCTCGATGAACAACACATTTTGATTCTTCAAGTGCCCGTACCAGAACCATTGCGTGGCGTCGAGCGCGATATGCGCGAACTTTCGCGAATGCACGCAGAAGCCGACTATTCAAAAATGTGGGTCAGCCTGTATGAAGACAAAGTTCGTAACGGCGTAATCACCCAGACGACGGGCTACCCGTGTTTGGTCAATGATCGCTATGTCATCGCCACGACACCGATACCGCGATGGGATATCCCCCGACTTGATCAGGCACCTTTTTTGACTCTGTTCGGCGCGGGTCGCGAGAAACGTATCTATGCCGTGCCGCCATATACGACCGTCACTCCGCTGACATTTGAAGACGTGCCGTTCGAAGTCGAACATACCCCTGGTGCGAGTTGCAGCCAATGTGGCAGCAACAAAACATTTCTCGTCGAAATACCTGGCCCCGCTTCACGATGGGTTTGTAGCGACACCGACTGGTGCGAACGAAATTCGGGCAAGACTCAATGAAACCCGTGACCGCGCCCGACTGGGTGCTCAAAGTTGAAAACTTGGGCAAAGTATTCGGCAACATCTCGAAGCATGGCATCGCCGACACAGGACCAGAAGCGGGCACTTCAAAAGATGCGATATCTGGTGCGATCGTCGCCGCATGGGATGTCTCGTTCGAAGTTGCCGCTGGTGAAGCACTTGGCGTGGTCGGTGAATCAGGTTCTGGAAAGTCGACCGTAATGCGTTGTATCGCCGGAGATCAAACCGCGACGGCAGGTGCGGTGAAAATTCGCACGACGCCAAATGAACAACTCGATATTTTCTCGCTGTCTGCCGCCGAGCGTCGCCAACTGCGTGTCAACAAGATCGCCGTGGTTTATCAAGACCCTGCCGAAGGTCTCGACATGAACGTCACCGCGGGAGGCAACATTGCCTCGCCACTTACCGCCGCTGGTTGGCGCAATTTTTCGGCGATTCGCGGTCGGGCCAGCGAACTTTTGAATCGCACCGAAGTGCCCTTGAACCGCATGGACGACGCGGTGAAATCGTTTTCTGGTGGCATGCGCCAACGCGTGCAACTTGCCAAAGCCATCGCCAATCGACCACCGATCGTTTTGTTCGACGAACCAACCACAGGTCTCGACGCCAGTGTGGCCGCTGGAGTGCTCGACCTAATTCGCGGCCTTCTCGAAGAATATGGCTT
>DOHD01000111.1:0-1104 GCA_003535455.1 Acidimicrobium sp. | reverse complement strand
CGAAATGCTGACAACTCGTTGCATCGTGATGAACCACGGACGCGTGGTCGAAAGTGCACTAACAGATCAATTGCTCGAAGACCCGCATCATCCGTATAGCCAAAAACTTGTTTCGGCGGCACGCGCATGACGCAACAGATTATTGAGCAAAAAAACATCGTGCTCGAAGTGCGTGATCTTTACAAACATTTTTATCTGCACACGATCGACTCACGGTGCGTCGAAGCCTTGAATGGTGTGTCGTTGTCGGTCGCCGCGGGCGAACATGTTGCGCTTGCCGGCACGAGCGGCGCGGGCAAATCGTCGCTACTGAAATCGATCTATCGCACCTACAAACCAACCAACGGAAATGTGTTGCTCAGACTCGACCCGTCGACATATGTCGACCTCGTTTCGCTGACCGACGCCGAACTGGCAACGCTGCGCGGCACGAAAATCGGTTACGTCTCGCAGTTCTTGCGTGCTCAACCGCGGCGGTCACCGTTCGACATAGTGATGCACGCAGGCATTCAACGTGGAATGGACCGCGAAACTGCCAAAGATGCCGCGGCACACTCGTTGCAACGCTTGAATCTCGACGAAGTTTTATGGGACGTCAGCGCGTCGATGCTTTCGGGTGGCGAGAAACAACGTGTCAACTTGGCAGCCGGAACGATTTCGCCACCGCAACTTTTGCTGCTTGACGAGCCCGTCTCGGCGCTTGACCCTGCAAATCGCGAATCTGCGCTCGAATTAATCGGCACTCTGACGAGTCAAGGTGTGGCGGTGCTCGCCGTTTTTCACGACATCGAGGCGATGCGTCGCCTTGCGTCGCGAATAATTGTTTTGCGTAACGGTCGAGTCGATTATCAAGGAAGCCCCGCAGAAGCACTGAGCAATCTTGAAGGAGTTGCCCGATGAGAGACAGTATTTTTTCTATCACTAACGTCACTGCAGTATTGAACGACTCGTTGCTCGAACACGCGACAATCACAATTGAAAGAGGTGTGATCATCGATGTTGCGCAATTCGGCCCAGCCGCACCCGACTCGATTAACGGCAGCGGTTCGATCTGCATACCTGGGGTTGTCGACAGCCATAGTGACGGCTTTGAACAAGAGCTGA
>DOHD01000011.1:4912-7762 GCA_003535455.1 Acidimicrobium sp. | reverse complement strand
CGAACACGCGACGATCACAATTGAAAGAGGTGTGATCATCGATGTTGCGCAATTCGGCCCAGCCGCACCCGACTCGATTAACGGCAGCGGTTCGATCTGCATACCTGGGGTTGTCGACAGCCATAGTGACGGCTTTGAACAAGAGCTGAACCCGCGCCCGAACGCCACGCTGCCGAGCGGCTTTGCACTTCGTTCGTTTGAAAGTCGAGTTCGCGCAGCAGGCATCACCACGATGTTTCACGGAATCGGTTTTGAAAACGACGAAAAGTGGGGACGAACCGTCGACAGCGCCAACGAATTGTGTGATGCGATTGTCGAATATGCCCAAGGAATGACGGCTTTAATCGACCATCGCATTCTTTATCGACTCGACGCCCGAGACTCGCACGGATACATCGCCTTGATCGCCCGCCTGAACCAAAACAAAAACGAAATGACGGCGCAAGTGCCGTTGATCTCGTTCGAAGACCACACACCAGGTCAGGGGCAATACACCGATCGCACCGTAATGGAGCGTTACATTGCGAGCAACAGAAAAGTTTCGATTGAAGAAGCTCAACGAATCGTCGACCAAACTATTGCCGAACGAGACGCGTTGATTGGCAATCGCGACAAGGCTTTGCCATGGCTTACCGAGCACGCAGCAAGCGGAGCGATCAATCTGATGGCCCACGACCCAGCGACGAGCAAAGATATTGCTGAGGCCGTCAAGTGGTCGGCGTCGATTGCCGAGTTTCCAACGACGATCGAGGCGGCGAAACTTGCCAAAGAATCTGGCTTGCGCACTGTTTGTGGTGCGCCAAATGTTTTGCGCGGCAAGAGCCACAGTGGCAACGTAAGCGCGCAAGAATTGATTTCAAAAGGTCTTTGCGACGGCCTCGCCTCTGACTATTTACCGACTTCGTTACTCGGTTCAGCCGCGGCACTCGTCGAACGAAAAGTTTGTTCGCTTCCCCAGGCGATTCGCCTCATTACCTCGGGCCCCGCAAAAACTGTTGGGCTCAACGATCGTGGCGAAATTGCCGTAGGCAAAAGAGCCGACTTGGCATTGATTCGTCTGCAAGGAAACCTGCCGACCGTATTTGGTGTGTTGACCGCAAACTCGCAACACGCCGAAAGACTGAGCCTGGTTGGCGCCTCGGCGTGAAAATACCGAGTGGCGTTCATCCCGTTTTGGCCGAAAGCGCCGAAGCCGCATGGACTGCATACCGCGACGCGATGGCTAGATACTCGCGCGAAGAACGACTTTCGACTTCTGGCATTGGCGGCGATGGAACCCCGACATATTTTCTTGACGAGGTAGTCGAGCGACCAGTGCTCGAGGTTTTTGAAAATCATGGCGTAAATGTGCTGTCAGAAGAAATTGGTTGGATCGACCGCGGATCGTCGGAGACGATTGTCGTCGACCCGCTCGATGGCACCGCCAACGCTGCGGCGGGCGTGCCTTTGGCATGTTTTTGTGCGGCTCGAGTTGTTGACGGTGTCGCCGTCGAAGGATTGGCGCTTTGGCTCGACGGCAATCGCATCTGGTGGGCAAAGAATGACACGACGATCAAAAAAACGACGACAAAACGTGCGACGCTTGACGGCGCCGCGGTTTCAATGTTGCGACCAAGACCCGAAACTTTTGATGCATGGTGTCGAGTTGCACGACGCATCGACCGGGTGCGCGTGCTCGGCTCGAGCGTGCTTGAAGCGTGTCTCGTCGCAGACGGCGCAATCGACGCGTTCTGTGATGCGGGTGGCGATATTCATCGCATCGTAGACCTTGCCGCTGCCGACTTGATTGTTAAGGCTGCGGGCGGTGTGCTGATCGACCTGCATGGTCGCGCGTTGACATTTGAACCGGATCTTTCATTGCGCTGGAGCGGA
This sequence comes from Acidimicrobium sp., assembly GCA_003535455.1. Classification (GTDB taxonomy): domain Bacteria; phylum Actinomycetota; class Acidimicrobiia; order Acidimicrobiales; family Ilumatobacteraceae; genus BACL27. Next base: position 5,890 of record DOHD01000011.1, on the reverse strand, counting down.
ATAGTCGCCGCGACGCCACAACTCGCCGAAGAGTTGCGCTCAGAACTATTGCGCAGCAACTAGTCTTTTTTTGTTGCCTCTTAACGCTCTCGGATTCTTAACTGTCGTTGCATACGGCACCTGGTTTTATGGTTTCGGCGTATTGTTCGAAGACCTCGCAAGTTTTCATGGTGTTTCGGCGGGCACGCTTGGCATCGCATTCGGTCTCGCCAACTTAATTTCGGGGGTCGGCGCCGTTGCTACTGGTCGGCGACTCGATGTTTTTGGACCGCGGGCCGTGCTTGGCATAGTCGGCCCATTCGGCGCAGTTCTCTATGGCGCCAGTTCTTTTTTTACAGGCACGACATTTCTCGTGACCTATGCGCTCGGAGGCGGATTGATCGGTGCCGCCGGTTTTTATTCGTTCACCCAGCCAGTTGTTGTTCGCGTCGCCAAAACTGACGCCACGCGTGCGATCACTCGCCTGACGATTTGGGGCGCATTCTCGTCGCCAATAATGATTCCGCTTACAGAGGTTTTGCGCGCCAACTATTCGTGGCAGACCGCGGTGCGTTTGCCTGCCGCGCTGACTGCAATTTCATTTCTAATTGCTGCAGCCGTCTGTCGTGTCGAGGCGACAAAAAATGCGTCACCATCGACATTGATTGCTTCGTTGCGGGGTGCCCTTGGCAGCGCGCAACTGCGGCTTTTTGCAATCGCCGAATTTTTTTCATCGGTCGCGGTCAGCACTCTGCTTGTTTATCAAGTGCCGACGATGACATGGGCCGGCCTGTCGACGGCGATGGCGGCGTCGCTCGCCAGCGGTCGCGGACTGATGCAACTCGCGGGGCGAATTCCGTTGATTTCGGCAATCAACAGATTTACAGCCTCAAAACTAATGATTGTCGCCCGAATCTTGCTCGGCGTTTCGGCGTTGTTCTTGTTGCTTAGCGGCAACGTCGTGATGGCACTCATATATATAGTGTTGGCCGGCGTCAC
>DOHD01000011.1:1416-4876 GCA_003535455.1 Acidimicrobium sp. | reverse complement strand
GGCCCGATTTTTTCTGGATGGCTTCGCGATCGTTTCGACTCACCTGTCGCGCCGATGATGATCGTTTTATTTTCAGCCGGTATTGCGGCGATTATTTTTACTATTCAACAATCCATCGCACGAACGAACCCAGCAACTCAATAGCGTAAACGATCACAAAGATCACGATGATAATCGCGCCGACTGTTTGTTCTTCGAGCACGGNNGTTTGACTAACGAGGTTTGGCAATGCTTGTGGCAAAACCGCCGAGAAAAACTCTTGAACGCCACTTGCGCCAGTGGCGAAAACTGCTTCACGTGGTGCACTTGAAACCTCTTCAAGTGCATCACCGATTAGTTTGGCCATGAATGTTGCCGTGCCGACAGTGAGTGCAAGCGTGCCAGGCACTGGCCCGAGACCCATTGCCGACACGAACAACACCGCTACGACGAGTTCTGGCAGCCCGCGCAAGCCAAGCATGAACAGTCGTGTTGTTGAGTAGACAAACTTTTTGGCCATGATGTTGCGCGCCGACAAAATGCCGAGCGGCAACGAAATCAACAAGCCAAGTGTCGTGGCAATAAACCCGATCGCCAAAGTTTCGGCGATGCCTCGCCAAAGATCGGCACCTGCAGTTTCAAAATCAGGTGGAAAGAGTCGCAAGATGCTGCGCCAAACATCGTCGAGCAAGCCGAACGCCGAGATGACTGGCATCTCGATCGTGGCGATCGCCGTCACGAGCAAAACCAAGAAGGTGATGCCCATCGTTGCGCGAAGTTTTCGTTCGTAGGTCATCGGCGGCGTCAACTGGCGAGTCGTGACTGCGTCGATAATCATGCGCTGATCTTTGGCTTCGCGTTTTTTTGAGCGCTCAGTGATGCGACCAGGCTTGGCCAGACTGTCGCCGATAATCGAAGCGCGCAACCGTGTCGAAACAATCTCGATAATCGTGATCACGACAAAGATCACCGACACTGCGCTGATCGCGCGCTGATAGTCGAGACCGCGCAATTCGGTTTGAATGACGAAACCAACACCACCTGCACCGACGAAGCCCAACACCGCCGACTCGCGCAGGTTGATATCGAGACGATATAGCGCGGTGCCGATAAATGCCGGCGTCACTTGAGGCACGATCGTGGCCAAAACCGTCTTCCATTTGCCACCACCAGTCGAGAGCACTGCTTCACGCGAGTATTCTTCGGTGTTTTCAACCGCCTCGGTAAACAACTTGCCGATCATGCCAATCGAATGCAACGCCAACGCGAGAATGCCCGCAAGTGGCCCGATGCCGAGAGCCAATGTGAACACAGCCGCCAAGACGAGCGTCGGTATTGCTCTGGCCAAAGTGATTATCGCTCGCCCGATCGCGAACACGACGGGGTTCGGTGTGGTGTTTCGCGCCGCAAGAAAGGCCAGTGGAATGCTCAGCAAAACCGAAACAAAAGTGCCGATCAATGCCATCCAGATTGTTTCGATTGTCGCTTCGATCACGGTCGGCAAATTGTCGAAATTTGGCGGAAGCATGTATGAAATCAAATTCCACAGGTCTGAAAAGCCGCCGAAAATCGTCGTCAATGTCATGTCGATGAATGTCCACGACCAAACGGTGGCGGCGACATAGCCGACAAAAATTGTTAGTAGCGCGAAAGTCTGCCAACGACGTGGCGGCTTGGGCATCTTCGATCGCGAGACACCCCGCAACAATGGCTCGACGTGTGCGCCGCTCACTTTTGCTGCGGTGATTGCACGAGTGGCATGGCTGGCTGCGAGGTTTGTTCGCCGACTACGAAGTTCGACTGTGGCGCCGACTCGTGATCGACGCGGCGGTAGACATCCATTACGTCGTGTTGAGTGAGACCAACTGCGCTGCGATCGAGCACAATGCGACCGTCACGCAGACCGACGATGCGATTCGCCCAACCTACAGCGAGCTCAACTTGATGCAAAGTGACGATCACCGTCATTTTTTCTTCGGTGGCAACGCGCAACAACAATTCGAGAACCTGTGCACTCGACTCTGGGTCAAGCGACGCGACTGGTTCGTCGGCAAGCATAATTTTCGGATGCTGCATCAAACTTCGGGCAATCGCCACGCGCTGCATCTGACCACCAGAAAGAGTGTCGGCACGCTGATACGCCTGATTGGCCAAACCGACACGGTCAAGATGCTCGAATGCCTCGCGACGCAATTGTTTTGGATAGCTCCAAACGCCGTATCGGGGCCCGCGCAAGCGACCGAGCGCACCGGTCAACACATTTTCTAAACATGTCGCACGACCGACCAAGCCGAACAACTGAAAAACAAAACCGATATTGCGTCGCAGTTCTCGAAGTTCGCTCGTCTTGGCTTTTGAAACATTTAAACCGTCGACGAAGACCTCGCCCGCGGTCGGCTGGTGCAGACCGTTCAAGTGACGCAACAATGTCGATTTACCAGAACCCGATAACCCGATGAGCGACAGCAATTCGCCGCGCTGGATATCGAGATTTACATTGTCAAGCGCGAGGGTGCCGTTCGGAAATCGTTTCGAAACCCCGGCGAGGCGGACGAGGGGTGCCCGCTCACCGGAGTTCGAATTTGTCATCACAAGTCTCGGATCGCGCGGTCGTTAAGGCTTTAAAACCTCAGCGACACTTGCTCGACTTGGTGGCTTCGCAAACTTGACGGATGCCGTCGTAGTAAGCGTCGTCAACCTTGGTGAAACCCCATGAAGAGTCTTCGATAATTCGGCAAGAGGCCTCGTCGGTGCAATAACCGTTCTTGACGAAGTATGGCTTGTTGGCTTTTTCGAGCACTGTCGTCTTGATGATTTGCACGAGATCTTTTGGCAAGTCAATGCGAACTGCCATCGGTGAACCCGCGATCGTTTCGCTCTTCCAGACAACCTTCAGGTCACCTTTGTTGATCAAACCTTTTTCTGGCAACGAAATGTCGACCATGTCATCGTAGGCGAAGCCGACATCGCAGGTGCCCGCATTGACTGCGAGGGCCGACTTGTCGTGACCACCGGCGAGTACTGATGTGTAGTCACGATCGGTTATACCGTTGGCCAAAAGACCGGCGATTGGATACAAGTAGCCCGAGGTCGACGCTGCGTCCACGAAGCACACTTTTTTGCCTGCGAAATCTTTGATCGATTTAATCGCAGTGTTCGACGATTTTGTGATGCCGTATGAGTAGTAGCCAGGCTTGGCAGTTGGCGACGAAATTGCGGCGCCGATCGTTTCAATCTTGGCACCACGAGCCTTAGCCAACACGTACGAGAAAGGTCCATAAAACACCAAGTCAACACGACCCGCAACTTGAGCCTCGATAACACCCGCGTAATCGGTGGCGGCGAAGAACGAAGTCGGCAAGCCAGTTTCTTTTTCGATCAACTTGACGAAGTTCTGATAACGCAAGGTCATTGACGCCGCGTTTTCTGACGGCACTGCACCGATCACAAGTTTTGTCGGCCAACCAACTTTTGAATTCGA
>DOHD01000011.1:0-1398 GCA_003535455.1 Acidimicrobium sp. | reverse complement strand
CTGGTCTTGTTGAGTTGCGACTTCGAGCACGCGTCACCAGCTTTTACCGAAACTGCTGCCGAAGCGACCGTCGGCACGGCGAACGAAGCAGCCAGCGCCGCGATGACGATGACCCTTCGAAACGAGATTGACTTGCCGAAAAACTTTTGTGATTTCATTTGATTGCTAGTTCCTTTCGTGAAACTATTTTGGGGGTTTTGATTGTTTACTTGCTGCTACCTGGGGCGGTTACTTCGAAGAATGCGACTGAGCCTGACAGTTCATACGAGACAACAACCATCGGCTTGCCGGTTGGGCTTTGAGCGGCTTCCAAGAACAACACACCTTCTGGTGAAACATCGCCAGCCGTGCCCAAGATGATGTCGCCACCAGGGATCGAAAGGTTGATGTACTGACGGAACATCGGCTTGACCGGATCAGTCATGTCGTAAAGCATCAGACCGTTGTCGCGTTCGAGAGCGAGAACCATCCAAGTTCGACCATATGCTTTGCCGATCGCAAGGCCTTCTGGCTCTGGACCTTTCGATGCGCTGCGCGATTCGAAACTGTTGATGAAACCATTTGTCGTGTTCCAGTCGGTGTTGAACCAACGTGGGCGCTCTTGGGCGATAATTCGCTCAATTGCATCGCCAGAGTCGAATACCAAGTCGGCACCGAACACACCGTCAAGCGTGTTCGACTTCCAAACTGTGAACGAACGAGTGCCGAACGAAAATGCATTGGCGACTTTCGTGTCTTTTGTAACTTTTGTGCCGGTCACATTTGCTGGTGAAAACTGTGTCACTTTCATTCGACCAGCCACAGAGTTGCCCTTAAAGATTGCGTCAACATTGGCATCGGCGACGTCTGCGAATCGTGCGTCTTCAGCCTCAAGTTTTGTTGGGTCGGTGCCACCAAGTAGACATGCATATTCACGAGCATCACCTTCGTTGGCGGTGACCATGTAGGTGTTGCCACCTGCGTCAATTGTGCCGATTGCGTCTGGCAAATACATGCCTTGAATGTTGCGCTTTTCGATGTTGATCACATTGTCGCGATCGCTCGAGTCGAGCGCGTTGTTGTAAACATTGTGATTTTTCACGCCGAGACCAACGATGTTGATGATCGCGCCAGTTGCCACGTCGACGGTGGCAATTGCATTGTTCTCTTGCAAGGTCACATAGGCAAACTTGCTGTCAGCCGAAAACGCCGCATACTCGGGCTCAATGTCTTGCGCGAGTGACGCATTCGGTCCGAAGATTCGTCCGCCTGCGTAAGTGATCGCATTCTTGCGCTCGGTATAACCCTTGAAATCGAGGGTAGTTGCTGTCGGAGTTTTGCTCGAGAGATTGATGATCGAAATTGAACCGAGCGGGTCGGTCGTCTCTGGCAACTCACCGTTTGTGAGGCAATAGTTAA
>DOHD01000030.1:6877-7033 GCA_003535455.1 Acidimicrobium sp. | reverse complement strand
GGGTAATGACCCCGTCTAACAGCTAGACGGCTGGCACTTGTTGGGTGATGCAGTGAATGCCACCGCCGCCACGGGCGAGAATCTCACCGATCTCAAGACCAACAATGTCGCGCCCAGGGATAAATTCACCGAGTAGCGCCAGCATTTCGTTGTCGG
>DOHD01000030.1:4334-6695 GCA_003535455.1 Acidimicrobium sp. | reverse complement strand
TCGGTGTCATCGTCAAGTGCCAAGCCAAACGGCAACCAAACGACTTGCTGCTGGCCCAACTCGCTGCACAACCGTTCTGAAATTTGTTCGCGCGAAAGTTTTGGGTTGCGATTCGGGTTCAACAAACACTGTTCGGTGGTTATCAGCGTGCCCGCACCGTCGACATTTATCGAGCCGCCCTCTAGCACCATGTCGATCATCCGAGTTTTGTGACCCACGTGTTTTGCCCAACGCGAGGCGATCGTCGCGTCTTTGTCAAACGGCACGAATTTCTCGCCCCAACCGTTGAACCGCCAACAGGTCGCAATGAGTTCGTTGTTTTCGACAACATAGTTTGGCCCAGAATCACGAAACCATGCGTCGTCAATTTCAAGACCAACTACTTCAACACTTTCGGCACATGCTTGTCGGGCTCGCGAAACATCATTCGGGTTGGCGATAACGGTGACTGGTTCGTAACCCGAAATTGTGTTGGCTAGCGCGGCGTGCGCAGTTTGTGCTTCACCGAGGCGATTGCCATAAATTTCTGAGCGCGCCGGCCAACAAATAACCGTGCGCTCGTGCCGAGAAAACTCGGCGGGCATGCTCACTGATCAAGCCCGTCAAGACTGATCAACGGCTTATACAACTCTGGGCGACGATCGCGAAACAATCCCCAGAAATTTCGGGCGAGTTTTTGTGCCTCGAGATCGAAACTCGCCAACAAAACTGTTTCTTCGGTGCGGTTGGCCTCGGCAACTTTTGCGCCGGTCGCGTCACAGATGAACGAGCATCCATAAAATGTGATCTCAGTTGCCCGACCAACTTCACGACCGGTGCGATTTGCCGCCATAACGGGGGTCAAATTGCTGGCTGCGTGACCTTGCATCGCGCGCTGCCAATGGCCCGAAGAATCGAGTTCGGCATTCGAAGGCTCGCTGCCGATCGCGGTCGGGTAAAGCAAAATCTCTGCGCCTCGCAAGGTCATCACACGTGCCGCCTCAGGAAACCATTGATCCCAGCAAATGCCGACGCCAATTTTCGCATATTTTGTCTGCCAAACTTTGAAGCCGGTGTCGCCTGGGCTGAAATAAAATTTCTCGTTGTAACCAGGCCCATCTGGAATATGACTCTTGCGATATGTGCCGAGCACCTTGCCGTCGGCGTCAACGATCGCCACCGAATTGAACAACGCGTTGTTGGCCCTTTCATAAACGCTGATCGGCAAGACAACGCTCAATTCTTTGGCGACCTTGGCGAAATGTTCGACGGTCGGGTGCGACGACATCTCGATCGCTCGAGTTAGATCATCGGTTGTTTGATCTTTGCAAAAATAATGACCTTCAAAAAGTTCTGGGATCAAAATGATTTGCGCGCCTTGTTTTGCGGCACTACGCACGAGTCTTTCGGCAGTCGCAATATTTTCGTCGACTTTCGTCGACATTGACATCTGCAATGCCGCTACTTTAACTTGACGCATAAATTATTTGCCCAGTTGTTCTTTGATCGCGTTGACAACTTCGGGTGCGTCCGGCGCAACGGTCGGATTAAAACGACGAACAACTTTGCCGTCACGGTTGACCAAGAATTTTTCAAAATTCCAGCGAATATCACCCGAGTGACCTTCTGAGTCGGCGACAACTGTCAGGGTTTTATACAACTCGTGACGCCCCGCACCGTTGACCTCTACTTTTTCGGACATCGGAAACGTCACGCCATAATTTGTCGAGCAAAATGTCGCAATTTCGCTCGCAGAGCCTGGTTCTTGCGCACCGAACTGATTGCACGGAACACCCAGAACCGAAAATCCCTGAGCTGAATATTGCTCGTGCAGCGACTCAAGCGCCGTGTATTGCGGCGTCAAGCCACACTTCGAAGCTACGTTGACCACGAGTGTCACCGATCCGTTCAGCGAACTCAGCAGATCTTGTTGGCCAGACAACCCGGCGATTTTTGCGTTATAAACCGACATTTTTTCTCTTCTCTATTTAGATTTTTTACTCGTGTGGCAAGACTAGTCAAAGACCTGCTACACAACACAGGTGCCAAGATCACAGTTTGACTCCGCGTTTTTTAAACGCTTCTATTCGACGACGCCGATGCACTCGCGAAGAAGAATAGAAACTCTGGCAACATCCGTGCATCAAATTTGCGCCTGGTGGGATGCACCGGTGCGCTCGGTTCTCGATATCGGCGCGGGCGTCGGCTATTGGTCTGACTGGTATCGCAAGAATCACACACGCACCAAAGTGCTCTCGGTCGATGTCAGCGCGCACGCGTGCAAAAAATATGGTCACGAATTACGCGACATCAGCGTATGGGCACCATCTCGAAAGTTTGATCTGGTTATTTGTCAAAGTGTGTTGCAATATTTAAACGACG
>DOHD01000030.1:0-4160 GCA_003535455.1 Acidimicrobium sp. | reverse complement strand
ACGAGTTCAGCCGTAGCCTGATTTCATGGTGAATGCGTCGGCAAGCAATGCCTATGACTTAGCGAAGCAGGCCGCCGAAGTTGTAGTCAAAAAATTTGCCGGCACGCACGATGTGCTTGCCGTTTTAGGTTCTGGTTGGGCGCATGCCGCATCGGTGCTCGAGGCGACTGATGAAATTGGTGTTACTGAAATTCCGGGTTTTATAAAACCATCGGCGATTGGCCATGGTGGAAGCCTTAAAAGTGTCGCTGTCGGCAAGTCACGCGTGCTGTTGCTGACCGGTCGTACGCATCTTTATGAGGGCCACGGCGTGAACGCGGTCGTGCACGCAGTTCGCACTGCAGCATTTGCCGGATGCAAAACTGTCGTGTTGACAAACGCCGCTGGTTGCTTGCGCGAAGATTGGGGCGTCGGTGCAACCGCGCTGATTTCTGATCACATCAACCTCACTGGCTTTTCGCCGCTGACGGGTGCCGATGCGCCAGCACCATTGCATGGACGTTTCGTCGACCTGACAGATGCATATAGTTCGCGACTTCGAACAATCGCCAAAAGCGTCGACCCAACTCTGCGCGAGGGCGTATATATGGGTTTTCATGGTCCGCACTTTGAAACACCCGCAGAAATTCGCGCCGCCCGAGTTTGGGGCGCCGATCTAGTCGGAATGTCAACCGTCATGGAGACAATCGCCGCGCGCCACATGGGGCTCGAAGTTCTTGCGTTGTCACTGGCGACGAATCTTGCCGCTGGCATCTCGGGCGAGAAACTTTCTGGTGACGAAGTCTTGGCAATCGGCAAAGCCTCGGCAACTCGCGTCGGTGGTCTGCTTGCCGACATCCTCAAAAAAATCGATCTCGAAAAAAACTAATCACAATGTCGAACCTTGCCGCAGATCGCATCGCGATTATCAACGCACAAATCGTGACCGTCGACAAATCGGCCACGGTTATCGAAAACGGCTCGCTGGTTGTCGGCGGTGACGGCTCGATTCGGGCAATTTCTTCGACGCCGATCGCCAATAATGCACCCGAGACGATTGATGCAGGCGGCGCGATCGTGATGCCAGGTCTGATCAATGCGCACACGCATCTCGGCATGACGCTGTTTCGTGGTCTTGGCGACGACATGAGCCTCGAAGATTTTCTCGCGCGATTGATGCCCGCCGAAGTTCGCGTGCTCAATTATGAAGCCGTTCATGCGGGCACCGAACTCGCGGCTCTTGAATCTCTGCTCGGAGGCATCACGACATCGCTCGACATGTATTACCTGCCCGATGCGGCGGTCGCAGTTGCCAAATCAAGCGGCATGCGACTGCAGACTGGCCCGAACTTTTTAGAGTCTGACGGCCCAGAGCCGCTCAAGTTCGACGATCGATTGAAGTGGGCAACAAAATGGCTCGAAGCGCCACGCGACATGATCGGCACCACTGGTTGGGTTGCACCACACAGCACATATCTGCTGGGTGAAAATCATTTGCGAACTCTGGCCGATCTGGCGGCGAAATTTGAGGCACGAATTCATGTTCATGCTTCTGAAACAGTCGGCGAAATGCAACTCGTTGCCAAGCGACATGGCGGTCGCACGCCGATTCAGGTGCTTAGCGACACAAATTTATTGCGACGCAGTGTGCTCGCCCACGGCGTGCATCTCACCGACGACGACATCAAGTTGATCGCGCAAAACGCGGCGACCGTCGTGCATTGTCCGGCGTCAAACTTCAAACTCGCAAGTGGCGTCGCACGAATTTTAGATTTACAACGCGCGGGTGTGAACGTCGCGCTTGGCACCGATGGCCCTGCGTCTGGCAACGACATTGATCTATGGATTGCCATTCGTCTCGCTGGGTATATGCAAAAGACATTTGCCAAAAACCCGGCTGTGTTGCCGGCCATAGACATCGTACGTATGGCGACGATCAACGGTGCGCGTGCGCTACAACTCGATCACATGATCGGTTCACTCGAAGTTGGCAAGCGCGCCGATCTGATCGTGCTCGACGCCGACTCACCTTCATTGACGCCGAACTTTGATCCGCATACGACGATTGCCACGAGCGTGACAAGGGCAGATGTTCGCCATGTTCTGGTCGACGGCAAAATCATCGTGCGTGATCGCAAATGTTTGACTATCGACCACAAAGTGGTTGTCGACAAAGTTAGAGCGTTGGGCAAACAAGTGCTGGCAAGCGTCGGCAATAACCAATAAGAATTTCGGCACTACTGTTGCCTATGTATGACCAAGCCAATTGACTGGGCGTTGCTCCGAGCCACCGCTCTGACGGTGGCGAAAAATGCCTATGCGCCATATTCGAAGTTCAGAGTTGGTGCAGCCGCCCTCGTCGATGATGGTCGAATAATCACCGGTTGCAACGTCGAGAATGCTTCATATGGTTTGACTCTTTGTGCCGAGTGCGGCATCGTCAGCGAATTGGCGCGATCTGGGGGCGGGCGACTTGTTGCAATCTGCACGGTTGGCAACGACGAAGCCGTGACGCCGTGCGGTCGATGTCGACAACTGTTGTGGGAGCACGGCGGTGCAAACATGTTGCTTGAAGTCAACGGTAAACCGCGCAAACTAAGTGAAATGCTGCCGGTCGCGTTTCCTGAAGAATCTGTATTCGTAAACCCTGAAGCTGATTAGTCGCGATGATCACCGAAGACGGCCTGACTGCGGCGCAAACAGAATTTTTTGCCCAAAACGGATATCTCGTTTTGCCGAACTTCGTCGACGACAGCCAATGCTTGAAACTTCGCGACCAAGCGATGAATCTGGCGAAAAAATATTGTCCGACACCACAAGAAGCAACCGTGTTCACCGCCGATGGCACCGCCGTGCACGCTTCGGATGATTATTTTTTGACCAGCGGCGACAAAATCCGCTGCTTTTTTGAAAAAGATGCGTTCGACGAGCGCGGTGAACTGCGCCAAGACGCACATCTTTGTTTGAACAAACTCGGTCATGCGATGCATGATCTCGACCCAGTGTTCAAAAATTTCAGCCACTCTGCTCGCCTGGCAGCAGTTGCAAAATCAGCTGGGTTGACACAAGCACAGTTGTTGCAGTCGATGTATATTTTCAAGCAGCCTCGCATCGGTGGCGAGGTAACATGCCATGTTGATCACACATACTTATGGACAGAACCTCAATCGGTGATCGGTTTTTGGTTTGCCATCGACGATGCCACCACTGAAAACGGTTGTCTTTGGGCGCTACCTGGCGGGCATCGCATACCTGTCAAGACTCGCAATCGCCTGACGCCAGATCGCAAGTCGACATACAACGAAATTTTTGACGCGACGCCGTACCCGACAGAGGGTCTCGTGCCGCTTGAGGCCGCGCGCGGCACTCTAGTTTTGCTCAACGGCACGCTGCCTCATCGATCAGGACCGAACACGAGCGACAAACCTAGACATGCGTACACCATTCACGCCATCGATGCGACGGCGAATTATCCGAGCGACAACTGGTTGCAACGAAATTCGCTGCCGATGAGCGGTTTTTTTAATTAACCCGCCAAAATCGCGCGGGTCGCAGATGTGCCAAGACGCGTTGCGCCGGCTTCGATCATTGCAATTGCCGATTCGCGCGTTCGAATGCCACCACTTGCCTTGACACCGACCGAGTCGCCGACGGTTGCTCGCATCAATTGCACGGCATGCAGGCTTGCCCCACCCGATTTGTGAAAACCTGTCGAAGTCTTGACGAAGTCGGCACCGTTGGCGACCGCCACGCGACAAGACATAATTATTTGCTCGTCGGTCAACGCCGCCGATTCGATTATCACCTTCAACTTTGTCGTTTTTGAGATGCTCGTGCGAACCGCCGCAATCTCTTCGCCGAGTTCAAGCCACATCGAGTTAAAGACAAAACCCAAATTTATGACCATGTCGATTTCGGTGGCACCATTTTTAACCGCACCTGCACCCTCAAAGGCTTTTGTTGCTCCGGTGTGTGCGCCAGATGGAAAGCCTGTTACACACGCGATCGCAATTTCGCCCGACAATAATCCGTGCGGTATCGGCAACAACGACGGCGAGATACAAACCGCGGCCACTTTCAGCTCATTGGCCTCTTCGCATAGTTTGACGATGTCACGTGCGGTCGCTTCTGGGGCGAGCAAAGTGTGGTCGATAAATTTTGCGAGCTCGATCGGCGTCATT
>DOHD01000156.1:1023-4191 GCA_003535455.1 Acidimicrobium sp. | reverse complement strand
TGGTCGCATCATTGCCGCTAATCGATGTCACACCGTTGTTAGGCGACGCTAGCAATTCGCGCGAAATAGAAAAATGCGCCGACGAAATAAACAAAGCATGTCGCGAAAGTGGATTTTTTAGAATCACGAATCATGGCGTGCCGCGAGAGTTGCGCGAACGGCTCGATAAATTATCCCGCGAATTTTTTGCCCTTAACGAGAGTGAAAAACAAAAGTGTGCGATGCCGCTCGCTGGTGCCGCATGGCGCGGGTGGTTCGGGGTTGGTGGCGAACTAACTTCGGGCGTGCCCGACCGCAAAGAAGGCCTATATATAGGTGAACAATTGGCGGCCACCGACCCGCGAGTTGTCGCTCGCACCCCGTTACACGGCGCCAATCTCTACCCGAAGCAGCCAGCCGAGTTGGGTGCGTGCGCCGACGAGTGGTTTGTCGCGATGCAACAACTTGGCATGGCGTTGATGCGCGGTGTCGCGCTCGGTCTGCAGATGCCCGCTGATTGGTTCGCAAAAAATATTGCGCGTGAGCCGACATGTTTGTTTCGCATATTTCATTACCCGCCGATTGACACGGCGTGCGTGCCGCAAGATGGCATTAGTGAATGGGGCGTCGCCGAACACACCGATTATGGGTTGTTGACGATTCTCGCGCAAGACGATTGCGGCGGTTTGCAAGTGCGCATGCCGGGTGGCGCGAGCAGCGACGACACTTGGCTCGACGTGCCGGCCGAGCCCGACATTTTTGTCGTGAACATCGGCGACATGCTTGATCGCTTGACCCACGGTCGCTATCGCTCGACGCCACATCGCGTTCGCAACGTCAGCGGTCGTGAGCGCATGAGTTATCCGTTCTTTATCGACCCATCTTGGAACGCAACCGTCGAACCGTTGCCCCTTGACGGAACTCCACCGAGCGACGACGCTGCACGCCGTTGGGACAACACAAGTGTTCAAGCATGGACAGGCACATACGGCGACTATCTCACCGCAAAAGTTTCAAAAGTTTTTCCTGCGTTGTTTGCAAAGATCAAGTAACGTACCTCGCGCCCTATCTGCACTACTCTGAAACCGTGCTGGTCGACGAAGCAAAATATCTGAATGGCAAGAGGGTGCAAGAGTCGGTGCCCGGTGCGCAAAACGCGTTCACCTGGGTCGGTTTGATCGACCCAACCGAGCCCGAACTAAAAATTTTTCAAAACAGATTTCATCTGAGCCCGCTCGCTGTTGAAGATGCGTTGTCAGGCAAGCAGCGCCCGAAACTCGATCAATATCACGAGCACTCGACCCTGCTGCTGAAGACGATCAACTACGACACCAAGACCGAACGCGTCGTGCTCGGCGATATGACCGTGATGTTTGCTGCCGACTACGTCGTGACCGTACGCCACGGCGAGGCGATGCCACTGCGTTCAATTCGTGCCGACCTCGAGAACCACCCCGATCGATTAGCCGGCGGACCAACGGCAGTACTTCACGAACTCGTCGATCGATTGGTCGATCAATATGTCGATGTCTGTGCGCATCTGGCCGAAGATGTCGACCAAATTGAAGACTCTGTGTTCGACGACGAGCACCCCGCACCTGCGACGCAACTCTATTTTGTAAAGCGAGAGATCATCGAATTTCGTCGTGCCGTGATGCCGCTGGTGCAGCCGATCGAACTATTGGCGTCGGGCAAGGTACGCAATGTCAACCCAGACTCAGCGCAACTCTTTTCTGATGTGCGTGACCACCTGCTTAAGGTCATCGACGAGGTCGAATCGATGAACGAGTTGATTAATGCTGCACTTCATGCCAACGCGGCGCTAATTCAAACCCAACAGAACGCCGACATGAGAAAAATATCGGCTTGGGTCGGCATCGGCGCAGTGCCAACGATGGTCGCCGGCATCTACGGCATGAATTTTAAGTATCTACCCGAACTTCAATGGCGCTACGGATACTTTGTCGTAGTTGGTGCATTAGTTCTTGTCTGTGGTGTCTTGTTCAGGTTGTTTCACAAATATAAGTGGCTTTAAAATTTCACGATGGCAAGCGAGTCATCTAGACGCACATTTATTTCGGCGACAGTTGCGTCGTTCGCGTGGCTGATAACTGGCGGACGCGCTTTGGCAACAACACCGGAGATATCGGCTGGCGCGCCTTGCAAAGTTAAAGGCAAAGAACGCACGGTTGACGGCGTTACTTTTGTCTGCCGCAATGCCAAAGGCAAACTTGTTTGGCGTCGAAAGCCTGGTGAAGCGACGACGAAAGTGATAACTGTGCGTGTGCTCGAAAGCGCAGAACTCGAACTTGGCAAAACGAAAGTTGTCAACGCCCCCGCGCCAAACGGTGGCACGACGGGCGTTGTTTTAACTCGCACAGGTGCGGGCATCGCTGCGTTTCGAGTGAACTGCACCCACGCGGGTTTTCCGGTGGCGCGTGTTGGCGCAGTTCTTGAATGCGAACTGCACGGCTCGCAATTCAACCCAGAAACAGGTGCAGCGGTTACCGGCCCTGCGACTCGCGCTCTTGGGCGTTACGAAGCCAGCGAATCAAACGGTGGCATTTACGTGACGATTACTAGCGCCTAAAACGCAACGGTCACCCGCGCAACTAAGGGTGAAGCGCAACAGAAACTCGAGCAAGCCCCGATCGACGACGATGATCGATGAAATACTCGGGTCTGGTATCGACCAATCTGTAAACACGATCTCGATTGATCCGTTCACTTCAATCACATTGTCGACTAACCGCGCTTTCAGCGTGAGCTCGATGTCTTTTGTGACACCACGCAATGTGAGTGTGCCCGAGGTGACGACATTGAAGTCGCTGCCCGCGAGCGCCTCTGGCGTGAGTGCAATCGGAGTCTTCAGCACAAATTTCGCCGTCGGAAAATTGACCGTATCAAGAATTCGTGTGTTGACTTGTCGATCGCGACGACTGCTGTCACTCTTTAGAGTCGTCATATCAACCGTAAACTCGGCGGCGGTGACTTGCTGGCCGACGATGGTCAACGAACCCGTGATCGCAGAAGTTCGACCGACACCTTCGGTTTTTTGACCGACGATTGTTTCTTTAACGCGATAGCCAACGATTGAATCGCTGGCCGTCACCCACTCACCTTCGACGGCGCTTTTCGCCAAAGCAGTCGTAGTTGTTGATTCAGCCACAACCGTCGTCGATGAATCAA
>DOHD01000156.1:273-1017 GCA_003535455.1 Acidimicrobium sp. | reverse complement strand
GCGGCCAAGATTTTACGAACGATCGGCTTCATCGCCAAAACTCTATACCAGTAACCGAATGTTCAGTCGCCGTTAACCGAAATCGACGGCGAATCAACAAAAGTTCAAGCACAATAAATCTGTGAAGCAAATGCGTCGCGCAACTTCTGGCGTGCACGTGCGTCGGCGCGATCTATTTAGATACGTCGACTTTCGTCGGGCGATGAGCGCCCAGTTTTCGTCGCAAGTTGCAGACGCGCTGACGACCATTACGTTGGCGAATGTTCTGGTTTTCAAATTCAGCGATGGCCCGTCGCTCACAGCGATGGCGTCAACTCTGATCGTTTCGCTCATTCCGTTGATTTTGGTTGGTCCGATCGCCGGCGACCTGACAGATCGATTCGATCGCGTCAAACTTCTCGGCCGAGGCCACTTGGCACGTGCTGCATTCACTGCCTCAGCAGTATTCGCAACGATCGAATTTTTTTCGGGGCGAAGAATCGTCGGCTACCTGTGCTTTTGCGTTCTTCTCGGCCTCACCCGAATTCTTTACACGGCACGAGCGACTTCACTTTCATTTCTTGTGCGCCGACACGAACTTGTCGCGGCAGATTCAAGTTCACTGATTCTTAGCGTCATTGCAGGTGCGTGTGGCAGTTCGATTTATTTTGCGGTGACACATCGCGCGCCAGCGGCCGGGTTCATCGTTGCCGCCGCTCTTCAAGTTTTTGCCGCGCGAAACTACGGACGCATTGAAACAAAAAT
>DOHD01000156.1:0-239 GCA_003535455.1 Acidimicrobium sp. | reverse complement strand
GTTCGCAATGTCGGCCACAACCAGCCACCGCTTTCTTCTCGGAATCTGCATCGCCAGCATCGCGGTGATGATCGACAAGTCGTTCAACATGCAGACCACGGGTTATCTCGCCGTGCTCGGATTTTCTGCCAGCGGTTCATTTCTTGGGTCAATCAGCGCAGAGTGGATCTCAGAGCGGTTTCCGCGGCGATCGGTCACGGTTATCGCGTTCGCTTTGGCTGGTGCGATGATTGGCATCG
>DOHD01000085.1:4378-6145 GCA_003535455.1 Acidimicrobium sp. | reverse complement strand
CTCTAGTTCTCGACTCGGAAAATCAGGCAACAACACAACCGCATCGCGGCTTACATGATCTGCCAAGAACGCTTCGTCGAGGTGATCGCCGTGGATGTGCGATATATATAGGTGTGTTGGCGACTCGATTTTTTTGAGGAGTTCAATGTCGAGCTGGTCGTTTCGCGGAAACACGAACCATGAGCCAAAAAATGCGGGCACAAACCACGGATCACAGAGAATTCTCGAGTTGCCTGACTCGATAAAAATTCCGGCGTGTCCTAGCGAGGTGGCTCGCATGTTTATTTATGCAACTGGAGGGTCAGTGAATTGTTGGCCGGCACGAGCAACATGTTCGGTCCACTCTTTGCCGTTCCAGTAACGCAATTCATATCGACCGGAGGGGTCGGCATACCATGCTGCTGGCACGTTGACATTTGCTTGCGGAGTTGAAGTCGTGGTTGTGCTCGTGTCGCTGAAAGCCTGTGTTGCAGTTGTCGCCACTGTTGTCGAGTTGAACTGGGTGGGTCGCCGAAGAAATGCGCAGTATCGACCGTCAAACGTGGGCACGATTGAGACGACCTCCCAGCCCTCGCTTGATTTTTTTGTCAGTTCGCTGGCCATTGCTTCAGGGCTTGCGTTATATGGATTAAATGCAACATACTCAAACATGCAGTCAGGCTAGTGCGAAATGCGGTTCAATAAATGACCGCGAATACGATTTGGGCGCACCGTAACCTTGTATCTGTGACGAAGGGTCGAGCAAAACGAATCGCATATTTTGGACCTGCGGGCACGTTTACCGAGCAAGCACTCTTGACTCAAAAAGATCTGGCAGCGTGCGAGTTGGTCGCATTTCGAACTGTGCCCGATGTCCTAGATGCGGTTGCCGCAGGCGACGTCGATTTTGGTTTCGTGCCGATCGAAAATTCAATTGAAGGTACGGTCAACTTCACCCAAGATGCCTTGGTGTTTGACTATGACCTTTTGATACAACGCGAGATCGTGCTTGATATCGAACATTGTCTGCTGGCGCGAAAGGGTGTTACGACGGGCGATTTAACGGGCATTTTGTCGATACCTGTGGCGACCGCACAGTGCCATAATTTTTTGCGCAAAAACTTTTCAAATCTTGAAGTGCGAGCAGCCAACTCAACTGCTGAAGCGGCGCAACTTGTAGCCGCAAATTCGACCGAAAAGTTGGCGGCAATCGCACCAAAAAACGCAGCCAAGGTATATGACCTTGAAGTAATCGCGTCAGATATCGCCGATCACCAAGGCAACCAAACGCGTTTTGTGCTTGTCGGCAAAGGCGTGGTGCCGGGGGCGACTGGTCACGATAAAACAGCGATCGTTGTTTTTCAGCGGGCCGACGAACCAGGAAGTTTGATTTCAATTTTGCAAGAATTTGCGGCTCGTCGCATTAATTTATCCGTTCTGCTTTCGCGACCGACGAAGCGCGGTGGTCTCGGTGATTATTGCTTCATCATGTATGCCGACGGACATATTCAAGACGAACTGATGGCCGATGCATTGCGTGACTTGCACGCGAAGCAAGGTGATGTGAAATTTCTTGGTTCGTATCCTGCGAGTGGTGAACATGCACACACAGCACGAGAGCACGCAGATTCGCGGTGGCGTGAAGCCGATGATTGGATGACAGAACTAAGAAGTCGCATCGCGCGATAGCGTTCACGAGCGGAACGGTGGCAGAGTGGACAAACGCATCCGCC
Organism: Acidimicrobium sp.; assembly: GCA_003535455.1. Classification (GTDB taxonomy): domain Bacteria; phylum Actinomycetota; class Acidimicrobiia; order Acidimicrobiales; family Ilumatobacteraceae; genus BACL27. The sequence goes on along the minus strand of DOHD01000085.1, from coordinate 4,433 downwards.
TTGAAAGCGGACGGCTGTAAAAGGCCCGGGGGTTCGAATCCCTCCCGTTCCGCCA
>DOHD01000085.1:0-4354 GCA_003535455.1 Acidimicrobium sp. | reverse complement strand
GGAGAGGTGCCAGAGCGGCCGAATGGGGCGCCCTGCTAAGGCGTTGTCCGGGTAAACCGGACCGAGGGTTCAAATCCCTCCCTCTCCGCCAGTTGGTAATTGCGGTTGTATGTGTTTTTGTTTCGAGTTTTGTGTCGCCTACGCAAGTTAGCGCTAGTTCGTGCACTGTTTTTCATCAAGCACGTGCAAATGATTCATGGAGTCGCATTGCGGCGCGTTACGACATGTCGCTCAAGAGACTTCTCGCTTTGAACGGGGCGAAGACGTCGACAATGATCTTGGTCGGGGCACAAATTTGCACTTCAGATGAGCCCGTGATTGTGATCCCAGATACGACTTACAAGCGCAAAGATGTTGTGGCCATTATTCGTGAAGTTTGGCCCGACGAATACGAAGAGAACGCGTTGTTCGTTGCTCAGCGTGAAAGCAAGTTAAACCCGAATGTCGTCGGCGGGTCAAACGATTGTTGTGTTGGTCTGTTTCAGATTAGTTATTCGGTACATCGATCGTGGTTAACAAACATTGGTGTTACCGAGCCGTCACAACTACTTGATCCGCGAGTAAATGCGCAGGCGGCGCTCGCATTATTCAAGCGCAATGGCAACTCATGGAAGCCATGGTGGACAAAGTCTTGGCGACCGTGAGGCAGTAGGCTTCTAGACGAAAATTGCGCTCGTAGCTTAATGGATAGAGCATCTGACTACGGATCAGAAGGTTGGCGGTTCAAGTCCGTCCGAGCGCGCCACTCGGTTTAGAAACTTGAAATTATGATGCCGGCGAATTCTTTGATGCGGTAGGTGTTTTCGTCGAGGTGGGTTGCGAGGGGTACAAAGTCGAGCCACGACAAACCAGTGGCGGCGTTGCCGGTGCCAAACGCTTCGACATTGGTGAAGTGTTTGTTGAATTCACCAAGCGCGCGGCGCAGGTGAAAATCAGAAGTGACTATCGCGATTTTGGAGTCTCGATTCACGCCCGAGATCTTGAGTGCTTCAATCGGATGCTCTTTTGTATTTAGAGATTTCGATTCGATGATTATTCGTGATTCGGCAAGACCCAAAGAAATTGCTTGTTCAGACGACAACTCGCCATGTCGTGTTGCATCACGTAAGCCAGCTGTGCCTGGCTGACCGCCAGAAAACACGACAATTGATGATGGGTATTGTTGCCAAAGTGCCGCAGCAGAGTTGACTCGACGAATGCTTTCAGTGCCAAGAAAATCTTGGGCTGGGTTTGCACCAAGTTCATAGCCGCCGCCCAAGACGAAAATAAATTCGGGTGACCAATCGTCTTTGGGTGAAGTCTCAGTGGCGAGAACCTTGTCAAAAATCAATGTCGCTATGCCAGTTGAGAGAAAAACAAGCACGGCGATACTGACACGGCCAACCAGTTTGACTGCACGATNNTAGAAGTAACTCTTGTTTGACGACAGCCGAAACTTGAGCGTGTGGATCAAAATCTTGATTCCATACTTTATGCCGTTAACCCGTGAAATTTCGTCGCCGTAAAAAGTCGGTATTTCAATTTCGACGATTCGCTGTCTTGCACCGATCATTTGCAGAATAATTTGCGAATCGAAGTCAAAATAATCCGAATTTTTCAAGAAGTTGACCTTGCGCAACGAGGCAACGCTGTAGGCGCGGTAGCCGCTGTGCCATTCGGTAAGCGAAACCTTAGCCAGACGGTTTTGTAACGTCGTCAAAATCTTGTTGCCGACGAATTTGTAAAGCGGCATACCACCTTGACGGGCGCCGCCATGGGTGATCATTCGCGAACCAAAGACGACATCGGCGCTACCAGAAACGATCGGTGCAACCATCTGTGGAAGATACTCGGGCGCATATTGACCATCTCCATGCAGCAGCACCACCAAATCGAGGTTTTTCTCGAGAGCCCATTGGTAGCCGGTTTTCTGGTTGCCACCGTATCCCAGATTGATTTCGTGTCGAACAATCGTCAGCGGAAGTTGCGACTTGCTCTGATATCTCAGGCCCACGTTGTGTGTGTCGTCAGTGCTGGCATCGTCGCACACCAAAATTGCATCAATTTGTTTTAAGAAATCAACTGGTATGCGGTCCAGTACTTTCGCCAAAGTCTCTTGTGCGTTGTAGGCGACGATCAAGATGCCAATTTTCATGAGCGGTTCATTTTACTTGGGCCAGTAAGCGCTGATATCAGAGTCACAAGTGCCGAGGTCGAGCACACGGCCCGATGCATCTGAATAAATTTCAAGCGCATTTTCTGGTTGGCCCTCAACATTGGGTGTTCCGTCGTCATATGTCGAGTTGTACCAAACAAAATANNGACCGAAGACCGTTGCCAGACCGAAAAAAGTTGTTGCGGCTGATTGCTCATCAATGAACTATCGCTCGGTAGCGACATCACGAATTGATGAATCGGCAAACTCTTGATCGTCTTGGCTGCCCAATGTCGCCCGTCTCGGCCGAAAGTTAGAGCATCGTTCGTGCTTGCAATGGCCTGCATGACAACAAACAATACGAATAGAGCTGTGAAACCCTGGCGCAACCAGCTTGATGAAAATGGAATTTTGTCGAAAGTTAATGCGACTATCAAAACGAGCGGCACATAAACAGGAATCATCATTCGGTTGTCGAGCGGCCCGAGTTCAAAGTGCACGAATCGGTATGCAGAAAATGCTACATATAAAACAACGATGCCAACGCTCAGCAACAAAACATTTGTCGGTTCACCCAGCCGCCAAGATTGCGAACGAAGGTAATTGACCACCAAAACCACGAGCACAATGATGAACAAAGCACCCAGAACTCTTGCAATTCGCGGATAGTCGATCCATGACATATATATAGAGCCCTCAACTGGGCTCGCAGTTAACCACGAACCAATCGTGGCGTTGAATGTTTTCAGAGGATCAATTAGCGACCCGCCACCAGGTGCCCGCGCTCCGGTGAGAGTGCCGTCAATGCTTTCGTTGCGCTGAAGCCAAAACCAAACCGGAACTAGCGAAATAACCAGAATCAAAAAATTCATCAACATCGATTTGATTAAGCCGAGTTGTCGTCGATCAAACCAAGCCGAGCAAATTGCGATTGTTACGGCAAAGACGGGGCCGACATAGCGAACAAAAAACAGCGCGATGAAAAGCGAAGTCAGCGAAAGAAATTTGGCCAAGTTCATGGTTCGCAAACTAATAACCATCGCGATTGTCAACAGCGCAATAAACGGGGGCTCTGACCAAATCATCGAGTATTGCCACAACAGTGCGGGGCTGAACGCAATAAACGCGACTGCAATCAACGCAGTTGATCTCGTAGTTTTTGCAATTTGCAAAAGCCGGAATGTGCCGAGCACCAAAACCGCAGCACAAACACCGTTGAGAATTTGGGCCGTCAGATTTATGCTCAGGCCAAATAAATAGCCAATACCAAGCAATATTGAAAGCCCAGGCGGTCTGACCGTCATCGGTAGACCTGTAGCGTCGAGAAATCCCGAGCCGTTGGCGAAGTTCTTGCCCACGGCGACATAGTCGCCNNAAGCCGTTACCGGCCGCAAAGTTCTTGCCAACTGCGACATAGTCGCTTGTGTCCCAACTCCAGCCGACGCCCGAGCGATTGGCGACAGTCGTCAACAACCCGCTTGTCAGTGCAACGAGCAACAACCATCGATTTGCAGATACAAATTTTCTACATCGTTGGCTGAATCTGATTGGCACGATCAGACTCTAACTAATCGGTCGATACGGCAACCTAGAATTAGATGCGAGGTATCGCTGTGAAATTTGAAAATGACGTTGTCGTCGTTGGTGGTTGTGGGCATGTTGGTTTGCCATTAGCGATTGTTTTGGCGTCTAAAAGTTTGAAGGTAGTTTCATTCGATACGAATACTCAGGTTGTTGCGACGGTTAATTCGGGCAAGATGCCATTTGATGAACCAGGCGCCCCCGAAGTTTTGTCGAAAGTTCTGCAGGCGAAACGGTTTTCTGCATCCAGCAATAAAGACGTCGTTTCGACCGCCGAGCATGTCGTAGTAGTTATCGGCACACCGGTTGACGAACATCTGAATCCAGATCCTGAGGTTGTGCCGAATGCGGTTGCTCAACTGGCCGATGTGCTCAAAGATGGCCAGCACTTGGTGTTGCGTAGCACGGTGTACCCGGGCGTGACCAAGTTGGTCGAAAAAGTAATTGCTGATTGTAAAAAGAAGATCGACGTGAGCTTTTGTCCAGAGAGAATCGCCGAAGGCAAGGCGGTTGAAGAGCTTGTCGCGTTGCCACAAATTATTTCGGCACGAACTGCAGATGCGGTCGAGCGGGCAAAGAAATTATTCAATAATTTGACGCAAAACATGATTGTTGTGAGCCCTGAAGAAGCCGAACTTG
>DOHD01000092.1:7109-12126 GCA_003535455.1 Acidimicrobium sp. | reverse complement strand
CCGAGTCATCGAAGCGGCGCCGCAGATGGTTGCCGATAATTTTGTTGTCTTTGGTTGGTGTCGGCGGCATCGTGATCGTGACACAGTTTTTGACCTCGGCGATCGACTACTACTGCAATGTCGACGAGATTGGTGTGCGCAGTGGCTGCGAAAAGTCAACTCGCTTGCGCGTGCAGGGCACGGTCGAACAGGGCTCGCTGCAAAAAACTGGGGGTAAAACCAGTTTCGTGATGACATTCAACGACAAGTCGATAAATGTGGTTTATGCAGGCGACCCAGGCGGAGTGTTTCAAGAGTGCATTTCGGTTGTCGCACATGGTCGCATGATCGACGAAACTTTTGAATCAAATCGCATCGAAGTTAAGCACTCAAACGAATATGTCGAGAAAAATGCCGAGCGTTTTGAGTCTTCGGGGAGCGCAGCATGTTCGCAAGCGCAGGGATAAGCGGCACGATCGGTCGTGCATTTCTTTTAGTCGGTTTCATCGGCGCGGTTTTTGGTGCGTTTGCGGCCTTCACCGGCGCCCGCAGAAACGAGCAACAAATTATTCGATTGATACCAAGATTTTCGGTGCTCTCTTTCGCGGCGGCAGTCGGCGCATTCGCCGCAATGGAGTGTGCGATGATCACGCGCGACTTTTCGTTGGCCTACGTTCAAAAAGTCGGCTCATGGTCGACGCCCGCTCTCTATAACTTCGCCGCGGTATGGAGCGCACTCGAAGGTTCGATTTTGATGTGGGTTTTGGTCTTGGCCGGATACACGTTGGCGGTTTCGTTTTGGGTACGCAAACGAATGCAAGACCTGATCGCCAGTTGGGCGCTCGGGGTGATGTTCGTCGTCTCGGCATTCTTTTTTCTCGTTTCGTTTTTTCCGGCGAATCCGTTTGCGGTCGGCGCACCTGGCGTGCTCGATGGTCCCGGCCCGAACCCGCTTTTGCAAAACCACATTTTGGTGATGTTTCATCCGCCAATTTTGTATCTCGGTTATGTCGGTGTCACCGTTCCGTTCGCGTTTGCAATCGCTGCGCTGATCACGGGTCGCGTCGGCGAAGGCTGGCTCGTCGCGACTCGCCGCTGGTCGCTTTTTGCTTGGGGTTTTCTGACATTCGGTATCGCGCTCGGCAGTTGGTGGAGTTATGAAGTTTTGGGATGGAGTGGCGTGTGGGCATGGGACCCTGTCGAGAACGCCTCGCTTCTGCCGTGGATCACGGGCACCGCATACATTCATTCGGTGTTGGTGCAAGAGCGTCGCGGTATGTTGCGTGTCTGGAATATTTCGCTGCTGATTGCGACGTTCAGTTTGACGATTTTGGGCACGTTTTTGACCCGCTCTGGTGTGTTGAACAGCGTTCACGCGTTCAGTGAAAGCAGCATCGGTTCGTGGTTCTTGGCGATGTTTGCAGTGGTGCTCGTCGTATCGATTGGTTTGATCGGTTGGCGCGGCGACAAACTTCGTAGCCCCGGCGTGATCGATTCGCCGTTGTCGCGCGAAGCCGCGTTTTTGGCAAACAATGTTTTGTTCGCGGTTTTCGCATTCGTCGTTTTGTTGGGAACGGTGTTTCCATTGATTGTCGAGGCGCTACAGAATCGACAGATTGCAGTTGGCGCGCCGTTCTTCGACAAACTTTCGATGCCGATCGGTTTGGCGTTGTTGACGCTGATGGCGATCGCACCAGTTTTGCCATGGCGAAAGACAACCACAGAGACACTTCGCGAAAGACTTTTTTGGCCCGCCTGGTGTGGGGTGGCGGCACTCATCGCGAGCCTGTTGCTTGGCGCATACGGTCTTGCGCCACTTTTGACATTCACCCTTGGTGGCATTTCGGCTNNGCTTTGGCAACTCGCCGGCAAGGTTGGCGCGGGATGGTTGGTCGTGCCAATGGCGGAATGATCGTGCATCTCGGCGTGATCTTGATCGCGGTCGCACTCGGTGCGTCGAATAGTTACAGCAAGAGCCAAGAGTTGTCGCTCGTGGCAAATGTCGAAGCCAATTTTTCGGGGCACACTTTTGAGTTGCAAGATGTCGTCGAGGTTCGCGATGACCGTAGCATCAGCGTCAAGGCGCTCGTGCTTGTCGACGGCAAAAAGGTTTATGCCCCGGCGATCACCAAATACACGCGTATCGGCATGAATGTCGGCACGCCGTCGGTGCGAACTTCTTTGACCACAGACATTTATCTGACGCTTGAACCACCGGTGCGTCAAGACGCAAACGAGGCCCGTATCAAAGTATTTATCAAGCCGATGATTGTTTGGTTGTGGATCGGCACCGCGCTGATGGCTGTCGGCACCGTGCTTGCGGCGTTTCCTGGTCGTCGGCGCAAGTCCACCGACGCAACGAGCGCACCGATAGAAGCTGTGCAGTCATGAAGTCGAAAAATCTGGTCAAAATTATTTCGACGATCGTCGGCATTGTCATTGCCTTGTTCTTTGTCGTTTTGGTTGTCGCCGACCCAGATCAAGACATCGTCGCCAAATCACCGCTGTTGGGTCAGCCGGCACCGGCTATCGCAAGTGAAACTATCGACGGCGAACAATTTGTTTTAGAGCGTCGCAAAGGTTCGTGGGTTGTGCTCAATTTTTTTAATTCAACGTGTGTTCCGTGCATCAACGAACATTCGCTATTAGTTGATTTCGCGAAAACCGAAGCGATCAATCAAAACGCCGCCGAGATTTATACGATCATCAATGACGACAGTTCTGACGCCGTTCGAGAATTCTTCGTCAAAAATGGTGGCGATTGGCCAAAAGTCAAGGACGACAACGGGGCGATAGCGGTCGCGTTTGGCGTTGCGCGCGTGCCAGAAACTTGGATAATCGACCCGAATGGCATGGTGCGATTGCGTATCACTGGCGAGTTGAGCCCTGGGTTGCTGTCTGAACAAGTCAATTTGTTGCGCGACGGCTTCACCTCATGAAGACTCGCAAATCAATTTGGTTGGCGATGTTTTTGTTGGTCGCTGTTTTGCTTGTATTTGGTGCGAGTCGAACTGGTGGGCCAAAGACGCAACAAGATCGAATCGACTCAATCACCTCGGTTTTGGCGTGTCCGACCTGCTCGGGTGAAAGTGTTTTTGTCTCGCGTGCTGCGGCCGCCGATTCGATCAGGGCAGAGGTTGCTCGTCAAGTCGCCGCTGGTTTGCGCAGCGACGAGCAGATCATGAGTTACATCGAGCAGCGTTTCGGTGGTCAGGTGTTGTTGGTTCCGCGGGCTACTGGTGTCGATTCGCTGGTCTGGGCTCTGCCCGTTGCCGCATTGGTATTTTCGATGTTTTTGCTGGTCTCGGCGTTCGTCAAATGGCGTGGCAACAAGCCAACTTCACCGACAAGTCAAGACGAGCAAATCGTGGCTCGAGCGTTGAACGAAAGAATTTGATGAGCTCGACTTCAGATCATCTCGCGCAATTGAAAGAACAGCGTGATTTTTTGCTCAACTCTCTGCGTGACCTTGAGAGTGAACTCAATCATGGCGATATCGACGACCAAGATTTTGAGTCGCTACGAAAAGATTATGTTTCTCGAGCCGCCGCGGTGATCAAGCAGATTGAAAACCTGAACTCTGAGTCGCAATCTGCAAATACAAATCTGGTGCCAGAGAAACGCAACCTGACCCGCACACTCGTAACCGTTTCATTAGTCGTTTTGGTTGCTGTCGCCGCTGGTTGGTTCGTGGCGCAACAATCTGGTCAAAGACTCGCGGGTGATTCTCTCGCGGGCTCAATTGAAGACTCGACAGCGACTATTTTGTCGCGGGCCAGGGCGACGAATTTTGTCGATCCAAAAGCGGCGATCGAACTTTACACGCAGGTACTTGAAGTCGACCCCGACAATGTCGAAGCGTTGACCTATCGCGCGTGGCTGCTTGTGCTGATTTCTCGAAGTGCTGGCGACGAAGTCAGACAACTTGCGTTCGCTTCGGCGTCGAGCGACCTCGAGCGGGCGATTGGTCTTGACCCGAACTATGCCGACGCACATTGTTTCTTGGGTATCGCGCGCTTTCGCTTGGGCAACGATGCAATGGGTGCGAAAGAACAGTTGTCAATTTGTGCCGAGAAGAACCCGCCTGCCGAGGTGAAAGGTTTTGTTGATTCGATCGTGGCAGAAGTGGACGCTGCTCTCGATAAGTAGCTTCTAGTCTTCGACTTGTGGTGGTGGCCAAGCAGTCGCCGATTTAAAGCCCTTGTTCGTGCGTTCGACAACCCACACTGAACCTTTTCGCCAATCTGGTTTCGATTCGATTTTCATTCCGCGTCGCTCAAGTGTCTTGATCAACTCGGGAATCATGTCGCCGTGACTTGAAAGCACCGTCGAATCTTCAACCTCTTCGGCAATCGCGAGCATGTCGGCAACATCGCCAAACTCGATCAACCTCTTGTCGACTTTGACTTTCAACTTGGTCAGATCGGCCAATGGTTCAAGGGTCTGAACGCAACGTGTCGCGGGGCTCGAAATTAGTGAAGTGATCGAATGTTTCTTGAGTTGCGCGGCAATCAGTTCGGCTTGTTTCCAGCCGGTCTTGCTGAGCGGGCGCAGACTGTCGTCGTCGTGCCATTCGCTACGTTTGCCTGCTTTGGCATGCCGCACTATATAAATAGTCACAGCAGAAATGTATCTCTATTCGCTTTGAAATGGTTTATCGACGAAAAATTTAAGGCAGAATTAACCGATGGGATTCTTTGATCGCAATCGTGATGAGTTGGCGGCGAAAGGTTATGACAAGTCTCGACTTCCGCCTGGTCAATATTTGACCGACCGATTTCCGGTTTTGCATGTTGGTGAAGTGCCGACATACAAGCCAGGTGAATGGAGTTTGACCATCGACGGACTCGTCGAGAAACCCTTCACAATTTCATTTGAAGAATTGCAGGCGTTGCCGGCGACAAAGATTACGACCGACATTCATTGTGTTACCAAATGGTCGAAATTCGATACGACTTGGACGGGCGTTCGAGTGCGAGATTTGTTCGAGCGGGCCAAAATTTCTGCCGCTGCAACTCACGTCATGGGGCACGCCGAA
>DOHD01000092.1:0-7042 GCA_003535455.1 Acidimicrobium sp. | reverse complement strand
CAACTTTATTTTTGGAAATCACCGAAGTGGTTGCGCAGATTAGAACTGATGTCGGCCGATGCCCCCGGCTTTTGGGAAGAAAACGGTTACCACATGTATGGCGACCCGTTTTTAGAGCAACGATTTTGGGGCGACTGAAAAACTTTTTGCGATAATCAACAAAATCAAATAGTCGTGGCGCAAAAAGTGTCGCCCATCGGCAACGACGACGAAAGTTCGGGGTTCGTCTCACCATAAAGCGCCGTCAGCATTCCCTTGACCATGCCCCGATCGACCGCGCAAATAACGGGGTGTTCGATTGCGAGATCGCCGAACGGACAATGATTGTTGACGATGCGAAGTTGATTATTTCGTTGGTCGGCATGTGCCGCAAAACCATGGGCCGTCAGCGCGTCAGCGACCGCTTGCAAAGCCGAGCGCAATGATCGTTGCGTTTGGTTGATGTCGTCGCCGGTGAGGCTTGTGGCCATCGCCCGACCATATTGCTGACCGACTTCTTCGGCCATCTCGGTTGCCTCTCGCGGTGTCAACAGCGTTAGTGCCTTGCCGAGCAACGACAAAACCAAATCGTCGCTGCGCACCGGAAACTCGAGTGCTTGATTTGGGTTAGTCGCCGTGTATTGCTTCGATGGGCGACCCGCACCCGCGCCGTCTTGTCGTGCAATCTGCACCTCGAGATATCCGCCTGCGGCGAGTTTGTCGAGGTGATGTCGTGCAACATTGGCGTGCAGCTTGAATTTCTCGGCAACTTCGTTGGCCCGCACGCCGTCTTTTGATTCGCGAACGAAAAGGTAGATCGCCCGACGCGTTGGATCACCGAAAGCAGATGTGATTGCCGACACCGTAGATGTGAAGTCGTTGTTGTTCAGCGGACTAGTTGCCTCGCGCGACGTATTATTCGCCGCAGATGTTTGGCTTGCAACGGGCGTTTTTTGACTCACGAGAGATATTCTACCTATAGCCATAGTGTTTATTTTTTAGCGACCCGATCGGATAAAACCCCAAAATGTCTTTGCCAACCGTTGATCAACTCATTGATGCATTGCGTCCAGTTCAAGATCCTGAATTGCATCGTTCAATCGTTGATCTTGGCATGGTGCGCGACGTTCAGATTCAAACGTCGGGTGCGGTTTCGCTGACCGTCGTGTTGACGATCGCCGGTTGTCCGTTGCGCAACGAAATTCAAACTCGAGTCAACACTGCGTTACGCGGTCTCGACGGCGTCAAAGATGTTGCACTTAATTTTGGCGTGATGAACGATGAAGAGCGGGCGAAAGTTCGAGAACTCGTGCACGGCAATCCGGCAGCGACCGCTGGCAGCAACCCTGCGCAAGGTCACTCGGAAGGAAGAAAAATTTCGTTTGCACAACCTGGTTCGAAAACTCGCCCGATTTTGATTTCGTCCGGCAAAGGTGGCGTCGGAAAAAGCAGCGTGACGACGAACCTTGCCGTTGCGTTGGCCGCTGCTGGCTACAAGGTTGGTGTCGTTGATGCCGACATCTACGGCTATTCGATTCCGCGAATGTTGGGCACCGATCGCGATCCTGTTGTGATCGACAACATGTTGTTGCCACCCGAGGCATGGGGTGTGCGATGTATTTCGATTGGTTATTTTGTGCCCGAAGGACAAGCAGTGGTTTGGCGAGGCCCGATGTTGCACAAGGCGCTCGAGCAATTTTTGACCGATGTTTATTGGGATGAACCAGACTTCTTGTTGATCGACATGCCGCCAGGCACAGGCGATATCGCCTTGAGCCTCAGTCAATATTTGCCTCGTGCCGAAGTTTTGGTTGTGACCACGCCACAAGTTGCCGCGCAAAAGGTGGCCCGACTATCGGCGGCGATGGCGGCGAAAGTTAATTTGCCGGTTCGCGGAGTAATCGAAAACATGTCGTGGTTCGTCGGCGAAGACAACCAGCGATACGAACTGTTTGGCAATGGCGGCGGTCAATTGCTTGCCGACGAGCTCAAAGTGCCGCTACTCGCGCAAATTCCGTTGGTCGAGTTGTTGCGCGTAGGCGGCGATACCGGGCAGCCGATTGCCGCAGTCGCACCGACTTCTGAAGTTGGTCTGATTTTTGCGCAACTCGCCAAGCGAATCGCCGAAGATATGAAACCAAAGAAGGTCTTCAGCGCCGCGCTCAAAGTCAACTAGCGCGTTGCGCCTAGTGTGTTATCTAGATAAACAGCAATAGTCAACGGCAACTAAACACGAACGAAAGAAGCAAATAGTGGATATTCGAATCGGCGTATCGCACGCCACGCGAGAAATTTCTCTTGAGATGCCTGACGACGAGAAGTCGATCAGCAAGACCAAAAAGGCTGTCGAGGCCGCACTCGTGGGTGAGTCGGCGATTCTTTGGCTGACCGACAAGCGTGGCAAAGAAACTGCAATTCCTGCAGCCAAGATTGCGTTCGTCGAGTTCGGTGCACCAAATGGCGATCGCAAGATGGGTTTTGGCAGTTAGTCAATAATTTTTTATGCCAACACTTGTTGAGATTGCCCACGAAAACTGCAATCTTGATGAGGGCTCGCTAGAGCATTTGAATTCACTTTTGTCCGAGTGGGGCATGCTCGCAGATTTTTGCTTTGCCGACATGTTGCTCTACTTGCCGACCACGAGTTCGCAGTTCATCGTCGCGGCTCAAGTTCGAGCTGCAACCGGTCAAACGCTCTACGACACCGACCTCGTCGGGGTGGTCGCCGACCCGTTTGAACGACAGATAATCGACGAAGCATACAAGAAGCAAAAAGTTTCGATCGGAGAAATTAAAGTCGAGACAATCAGCGAACCGGTGAACTTAATGGCGATTCCGGTTCGTTATGAAGATCGAATAATTGCGGTGCTGACTCGCGAATGGTCGCAACGCAGCGGGCGCAAACCAGGGCAACTCGAAAGAACTTATCTGGCGATTTTTGAGGTGTTCGCAAAAATGATTTCTACCGGGTTGTTTCCGTTCGCGGGTCGTGGTGCCGATGCGACCGTCGCACCGCGAGTAGGCGACGGCGTAGTCGTGCTCGATGCCGACACGCGGGTGCGTTATGCATCCCCGAATGCGGTTTCGGCGATGCATCGCGTCGGCATCAGTGCGAATGCCGTCGGTCAGACTCTTGCCGAACTCGGCATCGCCGAGACGGCCGCGCGCCACGCATTCGAGCGATTCGAACCGGTCGTCGAAGAGTTCGAGCAAACGGTCGACGTGACACTGCTGACACGCACAATACCGACGCTCAAGCGCACAGGTCAACGAGTTTCGGTCACGGGTGGGGTTGTTTTGTTGCGTGACGTCTCTGAATTGCGTCGTCGCGATCGGCTGTTGCTGACAAAAGATGCGACGATTCGCGAGATTCACCACCGAGTAAAAAATAATTTGCAAACTATTTCGTCATTGTTGCGGTTGCAGGTACGTCGGCTCAAAAGCGAAGAGGCGATTTCGGCAATCACCGAGTCGGTGCGGCGCATTCGGACCATCGCGCTAGTTCATGAAACTTTGTCGCGCGAAGCCGGAGAAGACATTTCATTCATTGAAATCGTGCGACCTTTGTTGCGCTTGGTCGAAGAGGGTTTGCAGTCAGCCGACCGACCCGTGAAGTTCAATGTCTTCGGTGACGGTGGTCGATTGCCGGCGACGATCGCCACGCCGCTTTCGGTCGTGATTCTTGAGCTGTTGCAGAACGCCGTCGACCACGGGTTTCCTGAGGGCAGCAAAGGTGGGTCTGTCGTTGTGTCGCTCGGACGAACGGCCGAAAATCAGTTGGCTGTGAAAGTTATTGACAATGGTCGAGGACTAAAACCTGATTTTGATATGACCAAAGTGACCGGGCTTGGTTTGTCGATCGTGCGCACATTAGTAACCACAGAACTGGCGGGCACGATTCAGTATCGTGCAGCGCGAGTTGAAGATTCGACCAAAGAACTCAAAATCGCTGCTGACGGCGAGGGCACTGTCGTCGACCTGGTGATACCGGTTTCGGGTGACTAGATAATTTTTGCCGAAACTTGTCTCGGCTGGCAGTGAGTGAGCCGCAATTTTGGTCGGCTGGCAGAGAGTGAACCGTCAGGCCATCAAACGGGCGTTGCGACGCTCGGCCGCACGACGGCGACGAATGTCGCGACGCTCGTCTTCTGACATGCCACCCCAAATGCCCCAGTCTTGATTTGTTTCAAGTGCGAAGTCGAGGCATTTGTCGCGTACGACGCATTCGTCGCAAACAACTTTGGCTTCTGAGATTTGAATTAGTGCTTGACCCGTAGTGCCGATCGGAAAGAANNTTCTGGGTCGGTGTCTTTGCAAGAAGCGTTTCGCCTCCACGAGTAGTCTGCAGAACCGAGCGCCAGGCTTGTCGCGAGAAAAGACATTTATAAACCCCTCACTAAATTTTTGTGATCTCTCGGGCTTACGCTAGAGAGCAATTGACGAGTTCGCAATACTTTGCAGAAAATTTTTAAAATAAATATTTATTATTTTTTGTGTCTGTCTGCGATATTTTTTCTTGTAGCCTGCGGGCGTGACCCAAGTTATGGCGCATCGCGGTGCATCAGCCATAGAACTTGAAAATACAACATTGGCATTTGCGCGCGCGCTTGAAATGGGTGCAGATGCAGTCGAACTTGATGTGCGACGCTGTGGTTCTGGCGAGTTGATCGTTCATCACGACCCAAAGTTGAGTGATGGTCGCACAATTATTTCGGTCGATAAAAAAGACCTGCCGAGTCATGTGCCGACATTGTCCGAGGCACTTGATGCATGTGGTTCGATGTGGGTGAATATCGAGATCAAGAATGACCCCAAAGAGCCAGATTTTGACCCGCAAGAGATAACGACGCGACGCGTCGCAGAGTTTCTGCGAGAGCGAGGCTCGATCGACAAATGGTTGATCTCATCTTTTCGTAGAGAGACAGTTGATCTGCTTCGCAAAATAATGCCCGAGCTCAAAACGGCGTGGTTGGTGATGACGATCGATCACGCGAAACTCGATGCCGTTGCCATCGAGATGGCGAGTCAAGGTCACACCGCGTTGCATCCGTGGGTAAAACAATTGAGTTTGCAAATGGTCGAAGTTTTTCATCGACATGGTTTGCAAGTCAACACCTGGACATGTGACGACCCGACACGTATGCGTGAACTAGTTGAATGGCAGGTCGACGGCATTTGCACCAACGTGCCCGATCTCGCCCTGCAAGTCGTTAACTCGTGACCGAGAAGACTTTTAGACGATTATTGGTTTGACGAGGCGAAGAGCATCGGGGCAGTGCTCGATGTGCAACGAAGTTTGTTCGCCGAGATAGTCGCCATCAAGTTGATAAGGGAACGGAGTGGCGAAATTAATTTTCACATCTTCGACGTCGGTGCGAATGTCAACGCCGGGTGACGCACTGATTTGATCTTGGCGAACCGACTGCAAGATCGTGCGCACCATCAGGTTGGTCGTCAGTTTTCTGAAGGTGATTGCGACCAGCTTTTTGTCGATCGAAGCGGCCGTAGAGAGATTGACCGCCAATTTGCCGACGTATGTATATGGGTTTGAATTAAGCACCACGGTGAAATAGCCGTTGGGTATCTTCGCCCCGTCAATCTCGACGCTGAAGTGCGGATATTTTCTGTCGTAACCCCCGAACCAGGCTTGAGCCGTAGCCAGACCGAACAATGGCTGGCCGATGATTCGTTTCAGCGAAGCGCGCCTTTCGACGAGTTCGACAACCGCGGCGTCGAAGCCGATGCCGGCATGAAAACAGAAGTAGCGACCGTTGGCTCGTCCCAAACTGATCGGGTGAATGTTGTTGTGATCGAGACCCGAACTGAATTGCTGCAGAGCGACGACCGGATCATTGGCCGCGCCGAGGCTGCGCACGAAAACGTTCGTCGAACCGCCGGGCAACATCATTAATGCCGTGCTGCTGCCCGCTAGACCAGTGGCGACTTCGTTGAGCGTGCCATCGCCGCCAAATGCGACGACGAGTTCGACCCCGCGGTCGGCTGCATCTTTGGCAAAACGTGTGGCATGACCGCGTTCGTTGGTCTCGACGACCTGCACGCTGTGATGGCGGGCCAGGTATTGATGCACTGCAACGGTATTTCGAGGATTAACCGAAGATGCGAACGAGTTCACAATGAGCAAGATCTGCAAGATCTTTAACGGTATCAGCGTTTTGAGATGAGATTTTCGCGTGGTTGTGGGCGAGATTAACGGTAAGAATAGAAGCCATGAATATTGTCGTATGCGTAAAGCAGATTCCAGATCCAGCAAGCCCCGGCGCACTTGACGCCACGACTCACGCTCTCAAGCGCGACGGAAAATTAATTCTCGATGAATCAGATGCATACGGCGTCGAAATGGCGTTGCAACTTGTCGCGACAGCGGGCTCGGGCGAAGTTTTTGTTGTGTCGATGGCGCCGAACGGCGAAACATCAGGCATGCGCACCGCGTTGGCGATGGGTGCCGTTAAAGGATTATTAGTCAGCGATCCTGCACTCGCGGGTTCAGATGCATTGACCACCGCAAAAGTTTTGGCTGCGGCAGTTAACAAACTCGGCGGTGCCGATTTGATTATCGCCGGCACCGAGTCGTCTGATGGTTACACCGGCACGGTGCCCGAGCAGATCGCAGAGTGCCTTGGTTTGCCTTCGGTTACTTTTGCCAAAAAAGTAAAAGTTGAAGGCTCAGTTTTGAAAGTCGATCGTCAAAGCGAATCTGGCTACGACGAAGTCGAGTGCACTTTGCCTGCAGTGATCAGCGTGACCGCTGGTGTCGTCGAACCGCGCTACCCAAGTTTCAAAGGCATCATGGATGCAAAAAAGAAGCCGCTCGATGTCGTCACCGCCGGCGATCTCGCGGTCACGCCGACTGGTTGGGCAGCCGCTGGTCAAAAAGTTGTCAGTGTTACCCAGGCAGAAGCCCGTAAAGCCGGACAAGTTATCGAAGATGACGGCGAAGCATTCGGCAAGATTGTTGCATTTCTCGAAAATTTAAAGTTGATCTGATAGCAAAAGGCAGAAACATATGACCATTAATAGCGTTTGGGTTTTCGCGCAAGCATCT
>DOHD01000041.1 GCA_003535455.1 Acidimicrobium sp. | reverse complement strand
AATGGCATCTTGCGGGGCTGAGTTGGCTTCGGTGGCATTTCTTTCTCGTTTCGTCTGGTTAATTAGTTTGGTAAATAAGTTGACTTGAACATTCTGGTTAAAAAGAAAACCCCCTGGGCCTTTTGGCTCAGAGGGTGCGGCTGCAGTGATATGCGACTGCGCCGTTACGTAAGTAGAAGCTCGTTTCGTGAAATCATTGCCTTCAGTTTAACGAGCCGCGCGGCGAATCAACAACAAATTTTTAATGGCGATGCCCTAGCGATTTGTCGGGTTTCTAGCCGGAGGGGTCCCAGGTATTAGAAGACTTTTGATTGTCGACATTGTGGTCGTAACCCAGGCCTTGTCAAGTTCGCTATCGCCGGTGAGGTCGACAAGAATTCGGCCAACAAATAACGACTGAATGACATACGCGATACCGCTTAGTGGTTCTGTTGGGGCGATTAATTGTTTTTCTGTTGCGAGTTGCAACGTTTCGATGAAGTGATTTGAACCCGCTACTTGGGCATCGGCAAGAGTGCGCTGTAGGGCTGGGCTGCGGATGCCGGCGGCAAGGGTCTCGATTCGATGTCGCCGTCGCTCATGCCCTCGCTTTTCACCCATTGCGATAAGTGCGAATTCAATTGAATCAAATACTTTTTGCAGATCTGACGCATTCAAGACAAAATTTCGAATCAGTTCCATTTCGCTGATTGTTTCTTTGTATGCGCGTTCAAACTCGAGTGCGGTTATTAGACCTTCGCGGCTTGTGAAGTGGTGATACAACGAACTTCTAGAAACTTTCGACTTGCGCAAGACACGGTCAATGTTGAATTCAACCGGCCCGGCGGTAGTTATTTCGTGTCGGGCAAATTTAAGAATGCGCTCGGCTGTGGCTCTACCGTTGGCGCGAGAAACCCTGCTGGCCGCTTTTTTAGGTCGAGATTTTGATGGCACACTTTTTATTCTAGTCTTGACTCTTATTGTATTAAAGATACAATAAGACCGTGATCAAGCGGCTTATGCGATTAGTTCGAATTTCGCCACGCGTCATTTTCGCTATCTGTGGGGCTGTCATCGTGACTGGGCTTGTCGTAGTTCAGACGCAAATAGACGATACACAAATTGGCGACGCACAAATTGACGATGCGAAGACTGATCAATCGTCATCGACTTCGCACAACGAGCGCTCGATCGAATCAAGTTCAACGACAGTCGTGACCTCGATTGAAAATTGGCCGATCGCAATCGTGACTTCAACAACGAAACCTGGCCGACGGTCGTCGATCAATGCCGCACAGCCCCCGACTGTTTCAACTATTGCAGATTCTTCGGGTACAGCGACTTTGACAAATACGCTGTCGCCTGAAACTTCAATTACGACATCAACGACTGAGCCGTCGACAATGACGACAACCATTGCGCCCGCTATGACGACGACCTCGACAACTACTTCGACGACAATGACAACGACGACTTCGACTTCGACAACAACAACGGCAGCATCTCGTATTGTCGGCGCATTTGCGGGTTATCTCGGAGAGAAATGTTGGGATGGTTCAGACCGTCCGTATTACTGGGGCAATGATCTTGTGGCGCGCGCCGGTCCTTGCCCGACGGTTCCGACCACTACAGCACCTGCTCTTGCCGCGCCTGGAGCACCATTACAACCAACGGGAGTTGCTGGCAATGCACAAGTCACGGTAACAGTGGCTGCTGGCACGGGGGGTGCTCCAGCCACATTCTTAGTAAGTGCATCTCCACAAGTGGGTGGTGTAACAAAAACTTGCACAGTTACAGTTCCGGCAACAAGTTGCATAGTTACCGGCCTGACAAACGGCGTCGCCTTTACGTTCACCGCAACAGCAACTAATGCATCTGGCACATCGGCCGCGTCAAATGCATCGGCAGCCGTCACGCCCGTTGCTCCAACTTGCGCTCAAGGTGGTGTCTGTGTGTTGGGCGATACTGGCCCTGCTGGAGGCACCGTGTTTTATGTTGCCAGAACCACTTTTGCTTCAACCGGTTCAAATTGCAATACTGCTGGTGCAGGCGGTGCCTCAACTTGCCTTTATTTAGAGGCCGAGCCGTCGATCATACGCACGGGTTTCTGGTGCAGCGTAAATACAGCAATCGGTGTAACGGCACGATCAAATTCAATTGGTGGCGGCATGAGCAATACGAACGCTGCGTCATTTTGTACAACTGGTGCAATTAGAGTTGCGCTCGATTATTCGAGAACAGTCAGTGGCGTTATTTATAGCGACTGGCATCTGCCGTCATTCGACGAACTTGCTCAAATTTATGTTCAACGCAACCTTGCAGGCATTGATATCGGCAGCCCAGCGGTTTATTACTGGAGTTCAACCGAGCAATCAATCGGGGGCGGAATTGCTGCTCGGATGTACCGGTTCAGTGACGGGGCGACAAACATCAATGGTGGCAAAACCGGGCTCAGTGATGTTCGCATTAGAGTCGTGCGTGCTTTCGGTCAGACAGGTTAGGCGATTTATTAGATAATCAGATTTTTCCGCATTGATGCACGCTCTGAGCCGCCCTGTAAATCAACTCGGGGTCGGGGTGAGAAAATTTCGAAACTGCCATGGGTCAGTCGTGTCAAGGCGACCCGTATTGCCATAGCCCGGAAACAAATCATTGCGCGTCTTGAGTGGATCCCAATCGGTCGGCGCGCTGTGAATCTCGCCAATATAGGGTCGGGCATCGGCCAACACCGACTGCCATGGCAGATCGTCTGGCACGCAGACACCTTGATTCGGGCTGGCGATCATCCACTTGACAGCCGCGATAACTGAACCGGCAACTTGCAAAGTTGTTGCGCTCTGGCCGTCGACGATTGATCGCGCTTCGTCGATCGACAGGCGAGTGCCCGTCCACCAACCTGAGTAGTCGTGTCCTAGAAGC
>DOHD01000118.1 GCA_003535455.1 Acidimicrobium sp. | reverse complement strand
CAACTTGAGTTGCTCGAGGCAATCAAGTCGAAAGCAAAAGCCAACGGACTCTGGAACTTTTTCTTGCCGAACTCTGAAACTGGTCAGGGCCTATCGAACCTTGACTATGCATACATTGCCGCCGAACTTGGCAAGAACCCGATTGCTTCTGAATGTCTAAATTGCAGCGCTCCAGATACGGGCAACATGGAAGTTCTCGAGCGAGTTGGCACACCCGAGCAAAAGAAAAAGTGGCTTGAACCGTTGTTGAACGGCGAGATTCGATCGGCCTATGCGATGACCGAGCCCGATGTCGCTTCAAGCGATGCCAAAAATTTAGAGTGTCGCGCGATTCTCGACGGCGATGAATGGCTGATCAATGGCGAGAAGTTTTATATCTCTGGTGCCGGTGATCCGCGCTGCAAAATTTTGATCTGCATGTTGATGACAAATCCGGATGGTCCACCGCATAGTCGCCACTCTCAAATTTTGGTGCCGATGAATACGCCAGGCGTCGAGATTCTCGGTGCGATGCATGTATTTGGCGAAGATGATGCACCGCATGGTCACATGCATCTGCGATTCACAGATGTGCGCGTGCCGAAGTCGAACATGTTGTTGGGCGAAGGTCGTGGTTTTGAAATTTCGCAGGTGCGTCTCGGGCCAGGTCGCATTCACCACTGCATGCGTTCGATTGGCGCGGCCGAGCGTGCGCTCGAGTTGATGGTGCGTCGTGGACTCAGTCGTGAAGCATTTGGCAAACCGATTGCACGGCTAGGCAAAAACACCGAGATCATTGGCAAGGCACGAATTGAAATCGAGGCGATGCGACTTATGGTGCTGCGCGCGGCGCGAGCGATGGACACGATGGGCAACGCCGAGGCGCGGGTCTGGGTAAGCGCCGTCAAAGCGATGGTGCCCGAGCGAGTTTGCAAAATTATCGACGAAGCAATGCAGGTTTTTGGTGCGACTGGTATCTCTCAATGGACGCCGCTGGCGCGAATGTATGCAGGTCAACGCACTCTGCGACTTGCCGACGGGCCAGATGAAGTGCACTGGCATGTCGTTGGTCGCGCCGAAATTGCGCGTCACGAAGGCAAAGAACCGTTGCCAAAATACGGCACGCGCGACGGGTTATTTACCGGCCCCTGATATATGCGGTGCGATTAAAGAAAGTTATTTGGTTGGTGCTACTTTTGGCGCAACAGCAAAAAATCTGTTTCACCTTTCACATTTAGGAGATCGTCAATGGATCCAGCGGTAAGCACTTTTGGTCTTGAGCCAATGTCGAGCACAGTTTCTGGGCCGAATGTCGCAGCAACACTTGCACAATATGTTTCGCCGCACGGCACGCGGGCATTCATCATCACCGATGCAGGCGTCAATGCCGCAGGTGTTGTCAAACCAATCACAGATGCACTCACAACTGCAGGCATGAAGTGGCAAGTATTCGACCAAGTATCGCCGAACCCGACAGATATAAACGTCGCCGCCGGGGTGGCTGCGATCAACAAGTTCGGTCTTGACGGCACCGTAGTCGTATTTATAGGCGGCGGTTCGGTAATGGACTGCGGCAAATACATTGCACTTGCCGCGCCCAATGGTGTCGATCATCTGGGTTTGGCTTTTGCACCAGACCTAGACGCCAACGATCGAATTGATTTTTCTACGCTCGCACCAAAAGCGAGTGCATCAAAACCTGGTTTGCCGACGATTGCAATTCCGACAACTTCAGGCACTGCATCTGAAACAAACGGTGGCGGCTTGATCACCGATACGACGACCAACCCCGCGAATCACCGCAAACTTACTTTTAGCAATCCGTCAGTTCGTCCGCGCACGATCTTGCTCGACCCAACTTTGACAGTTGGCATGCCGGCCAAGGGCACCGCTGCTTGTGGCATGGATGTTTTGACGCATGCGATCGAGGCATACACATCGGTTCAGTCGAACCCCTATGCAGATGCACTTGCGTTGCATGCAATTCGACTCGTTGCAAAATATTTGCCGACCGCGGTCACGAACGGTGCAGATCTTGAGGCGCGCGCCCAGATGCAACTTGCGTCGCATCTGGCGGGGCGTGCATTTTCGAGCGGACCATTGCTTGGTCTCGTGCATGCGACCGGTCACCCAATTTCGGGCCAGTTACATCAAGCGCACGGTCAAACTTTGGCGACGATGTTGCCGCATGTGATGCGTTTCAATCGCGATGTGGTCGCCGAGCGTTATGCGAACGTCGGTCAGGCTTTGGGCAGTGAAGTAGACCCAGATGCCGCGATTTCGGCGGTTGAAAAACTCTCAAAAACCGTCGGCACTAACAAAAAACTCAGCGAGCTCGGCGCGACAAGCGACAACATTGCGGCTCTTACCCAAGACGCGTTGCGCGACCTGATTATTTTGAACACACCGCGTTATCCGACTCGCGGTGAAGTGCACGAGTTATACGCAAAAGCGTTGTAAAAAGTTATTTTTCTAACGAACTAAGAGTCAACGGCTTTAGCGCAATCCAAGATTGCTTTAATCCGGGGTGCAAGTTGAGTGTTTCGACCTCTTCAATGGCCGACCACTTCGTCGCGGTCGACTCGGGGTTGGCGATGTGCGCACCTGCATCGCTCATCGCGTGGGCAATCACCGTGTCGTAACTCCATGGGCCGTGGTTGTCTGAGAAAACATGTTTAATCGTGAGGGCTTCGACGTCGATGCCCATTTCTTCGTGCGCTTCTCGCAGTGCTGCCGTCACCGAATCTTCATGTGAATCTTTCGCACCACCCGGCAACGCCCATGTGCCACCGCCGTGAGTCCACTCGGCGCGAAGTTGCAACAAAACTTGTGGCTGTGGTGTGTCGCACCGCAAGACAAGCAAACCCGCAGCACCGAATCGACCCCAATGGCGAAAGCCACAGTCGCAGTCGACCCAACCATCGCCGTCACGTTGTCCCATTATTTAACAACAGTATTACGAAACAATGTCTAACCCGACAGCAGATTTTGGCACGACGTTGCGCACAGACCAATTGTCTCCCGCCAAGATTCGGCTCGCCAAAATCAAAGTCAGCATGATCGCACCAGTGCCGATAAATGTTGTCGTGCGACCGAGATGGTCATAGGCGACGCCGGCAAAACTTGCCGCGACGCCACCAGCGAGAGTCTCTAACCCGCCGAGCAAACCTTGCGCACCCGCTTGGCGTTCGAGTGGTGCACTGGTGCCGACGGCAACGCCTGCACCAGTGACAAAGAAGCCATCGTTGGTTGAGTGAAAAAAGAAAACCAGCATCATGAGTGCAGGCGTCGGCATCAAACCGTAGCCAGCCATGAAGATTGCACCAAGAGTCATGCCGAGACCTCCGGCGCGAAATGGTCCGACGCGTTGCACGAGTTTGCCACCGAACGGCCCAAGCACGACAAGCGGCAAGGCAAAAACTGAAACGCCGATGTTGGCCATCCATTGCGCCGCGTCGAGGTCGTCCATCATCAACACCCAAAGTGAGTCGAATACGCCGATCATGAAGAACAACGAGACACCGATCAAGATGCCAGAAGCGATGGCCCGATTTTTTAGCAAGTCAATCGCGAATCGTTCGGTTGGTTGATGCTCTTTTGCCGTTTCGGGCACGGCGATGCGACTAATGATCAGAATAAAACATGAAATTATGCCGGCGAGAAAAATAAATGGACCTGGAATTCCAAAAAAGTCTGCTATCACCACCGAGACGACTGGCCCCGTGGCAAAACCGGCGACCTCAAATGAAAGAATTCGGCCCAGATTGCGACCAAAATTTTCTGGGTCGGCGACGATAATCACCCGACGCAATGCCGGCAGAGCAGTGCCTGCGCCAAAACCCATAACGGTGCGCGAAACGAGAAGAACCACGAATGTTTGACCAAGTGCCATGCCGATGCAGCCGATCACCTCGAGAGTTAAACCTAAAACGATCAATCGTTTTGCCCGACCGCGATCGGCCAGCGGTGCGATGCTGACTTGGCCAATGAATGATGTAAAAAAGCCAACACCGACTATGAAACCGAGCGCAGATTCGGCGATGCCGAAGTTGTTTCGATAATCGTCGAGCATGGTGAACATCACGCCATAGAGACACGACGATGACCCGATTGCCAGCAGAAGCGTCGTGACAATTCGTTGTTTATTCACCTGATAAATCTAGCGTTTCTAAATGAAGTCACAGTTGCGCAAGACTGAACGGTATGAAAAGTAATTCGTCAAAACTGAGTGCATCACAACCGCTTGATTCGTTGATCGGTGGCAAATGGATTGAACACAAATCAAAAATAGATGTGACGAACCCAGTCGATGGTTCAAAGTTGGCGCAAGTTTCGAGCGCATCACCTGAAGATTGTTTGATCGCTGTCGACGCCGCACAAAGCGCGTTTGCATCGTGGAAGGCGACCGCACCACGCGTGCGGGCCGAAATTTTGCGAAAAAGTTTTGAAATTATGATCGCCGAACAAGAATCTTTGGCAAAGTTGATCACCCTCGAGAACGGCAAAGTTTTGAGCGACGCCCGCGCCGAAGTCGCTTATGCGGCCGAGTTCTTTAGATGGTTCAGCGAAGAGGCCGTGCGAATTGACGGCGACTATCGTCGTGCGCCGAGCGGCGCGAACTGGTTGATGGTTTCACGGCAGCCAGTCGGTGTCGCGCTATTGGCAACCCCATGGAACTTTCCGGCGGCGATGGCAACGCGCAAAATTGGGCCTGCACTGGCGGCTGGTTGCACGGTCGTGTTGAAGCCGGCAAGCGAGACACCATTAACAGCGCTCGCGATCGCAGAAATAATGCAACGCGCAGGTGTGCCAGACGGGGTAGTCAATGTGGTCGTGCCAAGCCCCTCGGGGCCAGCCGTAAGTGCAATGTTGAAATCAGACCACGTACGCAAACTTTCGTTCACCGGTTCAACACCGATTGGTTCGTTGCTGTTGGCGCAAGCCGCCGAAAAAGTCATCAACTGCACCATGGAACTTGGCGGAAACGCACCGTTCATAGTTTTTGATGACGCCGATCTTTCATCGGCGCTCGACGGCGCGATGTTGGCCAAGATGCGAAATGGTGGCGCTGCATGCACGGCGGCGAACAGGTTTTTTGTCCATGAGAAAATTTATGATGCGTTCGCCGATGGTCTAACGGCACGCATGGGTGCTCTCGTCTTAGGTGACGGCCTCGACCCGAAAACAACCGTCGGGCCGCTTGTTTCAAAATCACAGCAACAACAGGTCTCTAAATTGGTCGATGAGGCGAAAAATTTTGGTGCCAATGTCGCTTGTGGTGGCAGTGCGGCAACCGATGGCTCTTTTGGCTATCTTCCGACTGTGCTAACCGAAGTCTCATTCAATGCGCCAATTTTGCGCACCGAAATTTTTGGTCCGGTTGCACCGCTCGTGCGATTCAAAGATAGCGACGACATTTTGGCTCACGCCAACAGTGTCGAACATGGCCTTGTTTCATATGTTTACACGCGCGACTTGGGTCGAGGCATGCGGGTCGCTGAGTCTCTCGAGTCTGGAATGGTCGGCCTAAATCGCGGCCTTGTTTCTGACCCTGCTGCACCGTTCGGTGGTGTCAAGCA
>DOHD01000107.1 GCA_003535455.1 Acidimicrobium sp. | reverse complement strand
GCTGGTTCACCGCGTCGTCGGGTGGGTCGGCGATCAGCTTCCCTTATGCGCACGGTCAGACCGCGAACTTCACGCTGTATGCCCAGTGGACGCTCACCTGCGCAGGTGGGGGCGTCTGCGTGGTGGGTGACACCGGACCAGGTGGCGGCACGGTGTTCTATGTTCACAATGACGCTGACGACATGTTCACTTCTGCGGGTTCTGACTGCAATGCAACGTGTCGCTACCTAGAGGTTGCATCAACCGAGTACACCAAGGACTGGGGCAATTCAGGTAACGGGTGCTATGCAGACGGCAGTAGCAGCGCCAATCAGGACTGTCGGTACTACTCGGTATATTCGGGAAGCACGTCGTCGCAGTCCACTTCTAGAAGCAGTTCCGACAATTTTGGAATGGGCATGGCAAACACCAACCGCATCTACGCACAAATCACGACGGATGGCGGAGCAAGTACGAATTCCTATGCGGCTGGCTTGGCGTGGGCCTACTCTTACAACGGAAAGTCTGACTGGCATTTGCCATCGAAGAGCGAACTCAACGAGCTGTGCAAGTACGCGCGAAATCAGACCACCGGAAATACCTCGGTGAATTGCAACTCATCGGGAAGTCTGCGGTCGGGCTTCTCTCTGGACGATTACTGGAGTTCGTCGGAGGCAGACAGAGATAACTCCAAATATCAGTACTTCGGCGACGGTACAAAGTTGGTCTACGGCAAGAATTCTGAATTCAAAGTGCGGATGATTCGGGCGTTCGGGTGACGAGACCAGCGACGAACCGCGCTGGCTTCTGAGCCGCCCCAGCCAGGGCGGCCATAGGCGTCGCGCGGTAGCGTGTTCGCCCGCGGGGCTGTAGCTCAGTTGGTAGAGCGGTACGTTCGCAATGTACAGGCCAGGGGTTCAATTCCCCTCAGCTCCACAATTTGCGGTTAGTTGCAACGCGTTGCGGTTAGGTGGCGAACTGGCCCGAGTGGCACAATGTCTTAGTGCCAAAGCGGCCAAGAATTCATTAACAAGAGTGGGGTTTTTGTAAATGGCAATGACATGGACTGAGGCCAACTTGGCTGTCACCGCACCAGGGCAGATCTTTGAACTAATCGACGCCGAGGTTTTTGGCATCAAGACGCGAGTGTTCAAAAATGCTCCCGCGCATTTGGGCCAGGTTTTCGCGGGCGCCCGTGGTCATGGCGAAAAGACGTTCTTGGTCTACGAGGGCGAGACCTATTCATTCACCCAAGCAATGGATCAAATCGATGCGCTGTCGAACCTTCTCGTGAACACATATGGCGTCAAGAAAGGCGACCGAGTCGCGGTCGCGATGCGCAACTATCCCGAGTGGGTGATGTCGTTTGCGGCGATCATTTCGGTTGGTGCCATCTCAGTGTCGATGAATTCGTGGTGGGTCGAAGACGAAATGGATTTTGCGTTGCAAGACTCTGGCGCAACAGTTTTGATTTGTGATCAACAGCGTTTCGATATTGCTTCGGCAAGTTGCAAAAAACTCGGCGTCAAAGTTTTGGTCGTGCGTGCCGAAAAGCCGCTACCTGCGGGCGTCGACAAATGGCAAGATGCCTTGGCGCCGCATTTGAAGGCCGCGCTCAAGTGTCCGGCTATTGATATCAAACCAGATGATGACGCAACAATTCTCTATACGTCGGGCACAACTGGTCGACCCAAAGGTGCAGTGTCGACGCATCGTGCGATTATCTCTGCGTTGATGGGGTTTTCTTCGCGAAATGCAGTGCTCGCAATGGCGGGCACAAAACTTAAAGAAGTAACTGGTCCAGAAGTACCGACATCGTTTATTTTGATCGTGCCGTTGTTTCACGTGACTGGTTGTGTGCCAGTGATGATGAGTTGTTTCATCGCCGGCTTGAAACTTGCGATCATGTACAAATGGGATGCCGAAAAGGCTCTCGAGATGATCGAGCGCGAGAAGATCACTAATTTTGTCGGCGTGCCGACGCAAAGTTGGGATCTCGTCAATTCGCCCGCGTTCGACAAATACGACACCACGAGTTTGCGAGCAGTTGGCGGCGGCGGTGCGCCATCGCCAACTTCGCTGGTCGGCAAAGTCAACGACAAAGTCAAAAACGGCAGCCCGCAACTTGGTTATGGCATGACAGAGACGAATGCATTCGGCCCTGGCATCACTGGTTCAGATTATTTGGCTCATCCGACCAGCACTGGTCGGGCCGTTTTGCCGATGCTCGTTGAAGTGCGCGACGAAAACTTGAAGCCTGTGCCAACCGGCGAAGCGGGTGAGATCTGGTTCTTCGGCCCGATGTTGATTCGCGGATATTGGAACCGCCCCGATGCGACCGCCGAGACGATTGTCGACGGTTGGCTTCGTTCTGGCGACGTGGGTCGACTTGACGCCGAGGGTTTCGTTTACGTCGAAGACCGCGTTAAAGATATGATTCTTCGCGCTGGCGAAAATATTTACGGTGCCGAAGTTGAAAGCGCGATCTACGACCACCCAGCCGTGCACGAGGCTGCAGTTTTCGGCGTGCCTCACGAGCGACTCGGTGAAGAGGTTGGCGTCGCGATTTTGCCAAAGGCTGGTGCAAAACTTGATCCGCAAGATTTGTGGAAGTTTCTTGAAGGCAAAATCGCCGCGTTCAAAGTGCCCGCTCACGTGATCGTGATGCACGAGCCCCTGCCGCGCAATGCCGCCGGCAAATTTTTAAAGCGTGAATTGCAACAGCGATTGTCTAAGGGCGAACTGACGGCGATTTCTCGCAACCAAGCGAATTAACTCTTCGCGTGCCACCGGTAAATCTCACAAATGTCGATGGCGTGAGCCTCGATGCCTTGACCATCGGCAATGCACTCGTCGATGTTTTGGCAACCGTTGATGAGGGTTTCTTGGTGCGCGAAAAAATCGTCAAAGGTTCGATGAACCTCGTCGATATTCAACGCTCGAAGCATTTGCATTCACTCGTTCACTCACGCACCGAAATGAGTGGCGGTTCGGCGGCAAATACGGCGTATGGGTTGGCAAGTCTTGGTGGCAAAGCGGGCTTCATTGGCAAGATTTCGGCCGATCGCCTCGGCGAGGCATTTAATCGTGACCTCGACACAGTTGGTGTCAAGTTTTTTCCGGGGGTGACCTGTAAGACAGAAGATACTGGTCGGTGTTTGATCGTAGTCACACCCGATGGCAATCGTACGATGAATACTTTTCTCGGCGCAGCCTCGTTGCTTGATGCTGCCGATATTTCTAAATCAGCTGTGCAAAGCGCGGCTGTCGTGTTGCTCGAGGGATATCTTTTTGACAAAGATGCGGCGAAAGACGCTTTTCGCACGGCAGCCGAATATGCGCACGCAGCCGGTCGCAAAGTCGCGCTCACGCTTTCAGATTCTTTTTGTGTCGATCGTCATCGCGCAGACTTTTTGTCACTCGTGAAAAACGACA
>DOHD01000079.1:1144-6170 GCA_003535455.1 Acidimicrobium sp. | reverse complement strand
AAGCGGACCAAGCAGCTGAAGTCTTGGCGACGACGCCGAATGTTTCACTTCGGCTGATGCTTGACGCCACGATTTCGGGATACGACTCTTATGAACAAGCCGTTGCGACAGCGCCATCGACGGCATTAGAAAATCGTATCGACGGTGTCGACATGCTTTATTCAAGCGGCACAACTGGCCGCCCAAAAGGAATCAAATTAGGGCTGGCAATGACACCGGTCGGAACACCAACTTCGTTGAGCACCCTATGTTCGATGCTGTTCGGCATAGACAAAGATTCGATTTATCTCTCGCCAGCCCCGCTTTATCACGCTGCGCCCTTGCGATTCACGATGACGACCCACCGATTGGGTGGAACCGCAATCATCATGGAACATTTTGATCCAGAAGAATATTTGCGTCTTGTCGCCAATCACAAAGTGACACACTCGCAACTTGTGCCAACGATGTTCGTCAGAATGTTGAAACTCGACAAAAATACTCGCACCAAATATGAAACTTCTAGTTTGAAATGCGCGATACATGCCGCAGCACCATGCCCAGTCGAAGTTAAGCGGCAAATGATCGATTGGTGGGGTCCGATTATCCACGAGTACTACGCCGGCAGTGAGGGCAATGGTTTTGTCTATTGCAACTCAGAGCAATGGTTGGCACACCCCGGCACGGTTGGCGTGGCAATAAACGCGACGATTCATATTTGCGACGATGACGGCACCGAGTTGCCGATCAACGAGTCGGGCACTGTATTTTTTGAAAGCAAAGTCGACTTTGAATATCACAACGACCCAGAGAAGACTAAAAGTTCGCGAGACCCGCTCGGTCGCGGTTGGACAACTCTCGGCGATGTCGGATATCTCGACAAAGACAATTTTTTATACCTCACAGATCGCAAGGCGTTCATGATTATCTCGGGCGGCGTGAATATATACCCGCAGGAATCGGAGAACATTTTGATCAACCACCCGAAGGTTGTCGACGTTGCCGTCTTTGGCGTGCCAAACGAAGAATTTGGCGAAGAAGTAAAGGCAGTTGTGCAACCAGCGGTGATGCCAAAAAATAACCAAGAATCAAAAGATTTAGAGGCCGAATTGAAAGCTTTCTGTCGTGCATCGCTCGCCGATCTTAAGTGTCCACGGTCTATTGACTTTCGGTCAGAATTGCCCCGACATCCAACGGGCAAACTATATAAACGTCTGCTCAAAGACGAGTATTGGAAGAATTCGGGACGCGCGATTTAGTTCGGCGCGAACATCGAATAAGCAACATATGGGTCATCCCTTTCTAAAGCACGCCACACCCCTGGCATTTGCGCACCGCGGCGGTGCAAGCGATGCCCCCGAAAACACGATGCCCGCTTTTCAACGGGCGATAGATCTTGGATACATATATATAGAGACTGATGTGCACGCGACCAAAGATGGCGTGCTGCTGGCATTTCATGACGACGACTTGTCACGAACTTGCAATCGGCCAGGTTTAATCAGCGAGCTCAATTTCGAAGAAGTAAAAGATGCTCGTGTTAACGGGTCAGAACCGATACCGCTGCTTGAAGATCTAATTTCGGCATGGCCTCACGCCCATTTAAATATCGACTGCAAATCAGATCAAGCACTCGCGCCACTGGCAGATCGCATTGCCCGAGGAGATATTTTTGATCGAATTTGTATCGGGTCATTCAGTGACCGCCGACTCAACAGTTTGCGTGAGCAGTTTGGTAAGCGATTATGCACATCGATGGGGCCTCGAGATGTCACGAAACTTCGACTCGGCAGTTGGGTGCGCCGATCGCCAAGTTTTGAAAATATTCATGCCGCCCAGGTGCCAATAAGTCAGGGGCCATTAACACTTGTCGATCAATCATTTGTTCGCTCGGCCCATAATGCCGAGATTCAAGTGCATGTCTGGACGATCGACGACGAAGATGAGATGATTCGGCTGTTAGATCTGGGAGTTGACGGCATCATGACCGACAAGCCTGAAACTTTAAAAAAAGTATTACTTTCGCGTAATGCTTGGCATGGTCGTTGAGGTATTGTTAGCTACATGAGAGTAGACGCCAACTTTTTCTGCACAGTGCCCATGGATGACGCCGGAAAGGTAGCGCCCAAAAATCGGCGCTACGGCAACGACAGCGTCATCGAGTGCTACAAGAATCTTGTCGCCTGGGCCAAAACAGCCGAAGAGGTCGGCATCGACACGATGTGGCTCACCGAGCACCATTTTCAATTCGAGGGCTACGAGGTTTTGCCGAACTTGATTCAGTTCGGTCAGCACTTAACGAGCGTCACAAAAAATCTTCGTCTTGGTCAGATGTTCAATGTCGTGCCGCAATGGCACCCACTGCGACTTGCTGAAGATTTTGCGATAGCCGACATCGTTACAGGTGGTCGAATGGAATTTGGCGTTGGCCGTGGCACGGTGCCGCGCGAAGCGTGGAGCCTTGGCACAGTTGTTGCTTCGGGCGACAACGCAATGAGTGCAGAGCACGACCGCATAAATCGCGAGGTTTTCGAAGAGAGCATGGAAGTAATCAAACTTGCTTGGTACAACGAGCGCTTTTCGTTTCGTGGCAAACACTTCGTGTTTCCGCCCGACGAGATACCCGATCGCGGAACTTATGTGGACGATCTCACTTTGATCCCCAAGCCGCTGCGTCATATCGATGTGTATCAGCCAGTGACTTCACCAGAAACTATCGAATATGTGCCGCGAAGCGGTCACAAGGCGGTCTACTGGTTGCAAAATGCCGACAGCCAAAAACAAAAATGGGATCGCTACGCAGAGATTCGTAACGAAATTGGTGACCCAGTTGCGCCCGGCGAAGATCGCACGCTTGTCATGAACATCCACGTAGCAAAGACACGTGAGAAAGCAATGATCAAGGGCAAGCCCGGTCACGACGAGTTTGCAAATTTTTTGTCGCCTTATGGTCGCTTCTCTTCGTATCGCAACCCTGATGGCAGCAAAGTCGCTTTCAACCATTGCCCTACCGTGCAAGAGTCTGTCGATCAAAAAATTCAAATCATCGGCTCGATTGACGACGCCGTCGACACTTTAGGCTTCTGGCGCGATCTGCTCGATCTCAAAAATATTTGTTTCTTTTTTGACTACCCAGGTCTTTCTCGTGAAGAAATGTCGGAGCAAATGCATCTCGTGGTTGAAGAAGTGTTCCCGAAGCTTGGCGAGAAAGTCGAACGACGCCCTTTGCCGAACCTTGAACCTCTGATTTAGCAACCTGCGCAGGGCAACTCGCGTTTTCTAATGTTGCTAACTAACTGCAAGCTCGACGGTAATCCACGTTTGCAATCTTTGCGTATTGTCGGTGAATTGGTTTCTGAAATCGCGCCAAATCTCGCTCGACTAGTCGGCGAAGAAGTCATCGATGCAGGTGGCCTGTTGCTAACGAGTTCACTAACCGAACCGCACGCTCATCTTGACAAGGCGTTTTTGGCAGAGCGAATTGACAATCCGACCGGAGACCTAATGGGCGCGATCAACGCCATGGAGTCGTCGCGTGACCTAATCACGGTGGCCGACACAGTCGAGCGTGCCGAACGAGCGGTGCGACTAATGGTCAGCAATGGCGTTACTGCGATTCGCACACACGCAGATGTCACCGAATGGAACAAACTCGATTCGGTTGAAGCGCTCGTCGAAGTTCGCAATCGTACGAAAGACATCGTCAACCTACAGATTTGTGCTTTGCTCGGCTGGCCGCTCTCGGGTGATGTCGGCAAATCAAATCGCGAACTTGGTCGCCGCGCCATCGAAATGGGCGCCGACATCTTGGGTGGTTGTCCGCATCTTGATATTGACCCCGAAGGCGCAAACATTGCGTTGATCGAACTTGCCGGCGAATTGAACTGCGGTCTTGACCTGCACACCGATGAACATACAGATGCAAACCGCATCTCGCTCGAACATCTCGCCAGCCGAATCACTGCAAGCGGCTTTAATAGACCAGTAGTAGCGAGCCACTGCGTAAGTTTGGGAATGCAAGACGAATCAACCCAGAGGCGAATCGCCGAAAAAGTTGCGACTGCAAATATGGGCGTGGTCGCGTTGCCCCACACAAATCTATTTCTTCAGGGTCGCGAATTCGCCACGGCGACACCCCGTGGCCTAACTGCTGTGGCGAGTCTGCGTCGGGCAGGTGTGAAGGTAGCTGTAGGTGCCGACAATTTGCAAGATCCGTTTAATCCGATCGGTCGGGGCGACCCTCTCGAAAGCGCCGCCCTGGCGATATTGACCGCCCATCTTCTGCCACACGAAGCCTTCGACTCAGTCTCAAAACAGGCGCGAGCAGTTATCGGTCTTGCGAGTTCTGGTCCAAAAGTCGGCGACGTTGCCGATCTGATGCTGATACCTGCGGGCTCAATTCGCGAAGCCATCGCCAATACGCCACCCCGAAAGTTAGTTTTTTATAAAGGACGAATCGTCAGTTCTCGTTTGGCTACCAGCGACTAATCAACTATTGTCTTGACGTGGCTGGGGCGCTGGGGTTCAACAATGTCGGCATGACGTTTCCTGACGGCACGAAAGCACTCGGTGGTGTTTCATTCGATATAAATCCTGGTGAATTCGTCACGGTTGTTGGCCCTTCAGGTTGCGGCAAATCAACATTGTTGCGAATCGCATCGAATCTAGAAACTGAAACCGAAGGCAAATGCGAAATTGATCGCAACAGCATTGGTTACGTCTTTCAAGACGCAACACTTCTGCCGTGGCGTAATGTCCGAAAAAATATCGAGATAATTGCCGAGTTACACGGAATTGAAAAAACACAGCGCGCCAAACTCGCCCAAGACGCAATTGATCTGGTTGGTTTAACTGGCTTCGAAGATAAATACCCGCGACAACTGTCGGGTGGCATGCGGATGCGTGCATCGCTTGCCCGTTCGTTAGTGATGAAGCCGCGAGTTTTCTTGTTCGACGAGCCGTTTGGTGCCCTCGATGAAATTACTCGTGAGCGGCTTAATGACGAATTGTTGAGGTTGTTTCAGATCGAAGGATTTGCGGGTTTGTT
>DOHD01000079.1:0-1109 GCA_003535455.1 Acidimicrobium sp. | reverse complement strand
ATGTCGACAAAAGTTTTGGTTATGTCCGCGCGACCAGGTCAAATTGTTGGAAGTTTTGACATTCCGTTTAGTTACCCACGAGCACACTCATTGCGATACGAGCCAAAATTCGCCGAAATCTGTGGTGAAGTGTCACTAGCCCTTCGCGGAGCCCTTGTATGAACGGTTCTAACAGCATCAAGGTAACCAACACGATTGACCAGTCTGTGCCACCAAGTTTGCGTGTCGACGACGCACCGCGCGAAAGTAGCGATCGTAATTTAGTCAGTGACTTTGCTGGTCCGATCGTCGTCTTTGCGATTTTCATTGGCGTTTGGTATCTGCTGTCGACACAACTTCTTCCGCCGCAAAAACGCTTCTTGCTACCGACACCCCATCGGGTTGTTCAAGAGGGTTTTCTTACTTGGTCGGCAGGCGAACAACGGGGTCTCAAGCCGATAATGCGTTCGCTGTGGGATTCGATCAAAATCGCCGTTATCGGGTTGTTCATCACGATCATTATCGGCACAACTTTGGCCACGCTGATGGCCACGCGCCGCTGGATGGAACGTGCGACTTGGCCGTATCTCGTCGCGCTGCAATCAGCTCCAATCTTGGCGATGACGCCACTAATTCGGGCGCTTATTGACGGCATCACATTGCAGAGAATCCTCGTTGTCGTACTTATCGCATTCTTTCCGATTGTTAACAACACTTTGTTCGGTCTGCTGTCTGTCGACAAGAGTCAGCACGAATTATTCACGCTTCATGGGGCCAGCAAACTCACTCGCCTTCGCAAACTGCAGTTTCCTGCGGCGATGCCCAATATCTTCGTCGGCCTGCGAATCTCGGCCGGTCTGTCTGTCATTGGTGCCGTAGTCGGCGACTTTTACTTTCGTCAAGGAGGCGTCGTCGGTATCGGTGCTCAAATCGATATTTATCGAGGTCGCTTATGGGGCGCCGAATTGATTGCGGCGATCATTTTGGCGAGTATTTTCGGTTTAGTCGTGTTCATTTTGTTCGGGCTGCTCTCAAAAGTGGCAATCGGCAAATGGCACACAACTACAAGAGGTCGGTGACGACTTCTTGACGAAAAATAAAACAAAAAGCAATAATGGATAGACAGCAAT
>DOHD01000152.1:2714-3604 GCA_003535455.1 Acidimicrobium sp. | reverse complement strand
TTGGTGGTTGACGCGGCGCAAGGCATCGAGGCTCAAACATTGGCCAACTGTTATCTCGCGCTTGAAAACAACCTAGAAATTGTCGCGGCGCTGAACAAAATTGATTTGCCGGCGGCAGACCCCGATCGATATGCAATGGAGATCGAAAAAGTTTTAGGAATTCGCGCCGAAGATATTTTGCGAATCTCGGCAAAGACCGGCGACGGGGTGCCCGAATTGCTCGATGCGATCATCGCCAAAATTCCGGCGCCGAGTGGCGACCCCGACGCGCCTTTGCAGGCCTTGATTTTCGACAGTCAATACGACCAATATCGCGGCGTGGTTTCTTCGGTGCGGGTGATGAACGGTCGCATGCGTAGCAACGAGAAGTTGCGGTTCATGCAAACCAACGCCGTGCATGAAGCGCTCGAAGTTGGTGTTCGTCGACCAGTGCCGACACCAGTCGACGAACTTGGCCCAGGCGAGGTGGGCTATTTAATTGCCGGTATCAAAGATGTGGGCGAGGCACGAAGTGGTGAGACGGTGACCCACGAATCACGCCCAGCCGAAAAACCACTCGACGGATACAGCGACCCGAAGCCGATGGTGTTCTGCGGACTGTTTCCGATTGATGCCGATGATTTCGAAACTTTGCGCGAGAGTTTGCAAAAACTAAAACTAAATGACGCGTCGATCACATATCTGCCCGAGTCGTCGGGGGCGTTGGGCTTTGGTTTTAGGTGCGGTTTCTTGGGTTTGCTGCACATGGAGATTGTTAAAGAGCGACTCGAACGCGAATTCAACTTGGCTTTGATCGCGACAGCACCGTCAGTGCAGTATCAAGTGACAAAAACAGATGGCACCCGTGAAATCTGCGACAACCCGAGCGAGTTGCCGCCGACTGTTTATAT
>DOHD01000152.1:0-2685 GCA_003535455.1 Acidimicrobium sp. | reverse complement strand
TGCACTACATGATGCCGTTGGCAGAGGTTGTCGTCGATTTTTTTGATCAGATGAAGAGTCGATCACAGGGATACGCGAGTCTCGATTATGAACTGCACGGATATCGCGAGTCTGACTTGGTGAAGGTCGACTTGTTCTTGAACGGCATCGCAGCCGACGCGTTCAGCACGATCGTTCACCGCGAGAAGGCGTATGACTACGGCAAGCGAATGTGCGAAAAACTCAAAGAACTGATTCCAAGACAGATGTTCGATGTGCCGATTCAGGCGGCGATTGGCGGCAAATTCATCGCCCGCGAAACCGTAAAAGCAAAACGCAAAGACGTGTTGGCGAAATGTTATGGCGGCGATATTTCACGTAAACGCAAATTGCTTGAAAAGCAAAAAGAAGGCAAGAAGAAGATGAAGTCGATCGGTCGAGTAGAAATACCCGGAGATGTGTTCATCTCGGCGTTGAAACTTGACGACTGAGCATCGTGGCTGAAAAACATGCGAGCGTTTTTCGCTCACTGAAATATTTCAATGCGCGGCTGTTTTTTGCCGGACTATTGCTGTCGAACATCGGCAGTTGGTTGCAACTGACGGCATCGTCATTGTTGATTTATCGACTTACGGGTAATGCCGCCGACCTCGGATACAACGTTGCGTTTCAGTTTTTGCCGATGCTGGTGATGGGCACGTGGTGTGGGGCTCTTGCTGACCGACACAATCGTCGCCGAATTGCACTAATTTCGCAGGCTGCGTTGGCCGTGCAGGCGTTGCTGCTCGGCACGCTCGATTTATCTGGCGTAATCAATGTGCCGATGGTTTATGCATTGTCGTTGATCTTGGGCATCATCGGTGCGTTCGACAACCCCGCTCGACGAGGTTTGGTCACCGAATTGGTGCCGCAAGTTGACCTGCCAAACGCGATGTCTTTGAACACGGCAGTGATGACTGGTTCGCGAATTTTTGGTGCAGCGATAGCAACGGCTCTGGTCGGGCCACTCGGGACGGGTTGGCTATTTATATTGAACGGCGTTTCGTATGCGGCGATGATCTACGGCTTGACCGGTTTGCGCAAAACCGAGATGTATCCCGCGATCATGCGACCTGCAGGTGGTTCTCCGGTGCGCGAAGTTTTTAAATATGTCGCCGGCAATCGACGATTGTTGACGATGTTTTTGGTGTATGTCGCTGTCAGTACTTTTTCATTTAACTTTGGTGTGGCGTTACCGAAACTTGCTGACCTGAGTTGGGGCGACGATCGAGCCTTCGGCTGGGTGATGTCGGTGATCGGCATCGGCAACTTGACCGGAGCGTTGCTGACGGCGAGATTGAAGATGGTTTCGTTGCGCTGGTTTGTCGGCAATATCGCGTTGCTCGGGTTGGCAAGCATCGGAATGGCGTTCTCGTCAAATGTTTGGCTGGCGTTTTTATGGAGCATTCCGTTGGGCGTTGGTGGTGCGGCGATGATCGCATCTGGAAACGCGATCAGCCAGCAAGAGTCGCCACCCGATATGCGTGGACGTTTGCTGGCGCTGACCGCAGTTGCGTTTTTGGGTAGCACGCCGATTGGCGGGCCGATCACAGGTTTGATCGCCGACTCGATTTCGCCCGAATGGTCGCTGGCATATGGCGGTGTTGTTGCTCTAGTTTGTGCGGCAGTAGCGGCAATAGCTTGGAGATAGGCGAGAACTTTTATGACGAGCAATAAAAATTCAAGTTCGGTGATGTGGTTTCGACGAGATTTGCGTCTCGAAGATAACCCTGCATTGATCGCCGCAAGCAAGACGGGTGCGGTTACGCCGCTGTTTGTTTTGGACCCCATGTTTTTGCAGCGTTCGGGCGCACCTCGCTTGGCGTTTCTTTTTCGTTCGTTGCGCGAATTGAATCGCGAAATGAACGGTTCGCTGGTCGTGCGTGTTGGCGACCCGACAAAAATCGTGCCGCAGGTTGCGCACGAATTGGCTGCCGTCGAGGTGTTTGCGGCAAAAGATTTTGCTCCATACGGACAAAAACGCGACGTTGAAGTTGGTCGCGCGCTAGAAAAGGTCGGCGCGAAGTTGAATCATGTTGGCTCGGCATATGCCGTTGAGCCGGGCATTGTGCGCAAAGCCGACGCGACGCCATATTCGGTGTTCACCCCGTTTTCGAAAGTTTGGTTGGCGCACGGTTGGTCGGCACCAGCAAAGAAGCCGACCGTAAATTGGAACGGTGCGCCTGCGATAAAAAGCGAGTCGATACCCGACGACCCAAGTTTGACGGCAAAGATCGCCGATGCTGGTGAGAAAGCGGCATGGAAGCGTTGGGAACATTTCGTCGAGACGGCACTCGACAAATATAAGAGCGAACGTAATAATCCTGATCGCGACGGATGCAGTCAGATGTCGGTCTACCTGCGATTCGGCGTGGTGCACCCGCGACAGTTGTTGGCCGAGCTCGAACCAAACCCGAACCACGATCACTATCGCAGTGAACTTTGTTGGCGAGAGTTTTATGCCGACGTGTTGTTTCATCAACCGCACACGATCTGGAAGAACCTGCAGCCGAAGATGGACAGTTTGCAAGTCGACACCGACGCGCGAGCCAAAGAGCGGTTCGAAGTTTGGTGCGCTGGCAAAACTGGGTATCCAATTGTTGATGCCGGTATGCGGCAAATGTTGGCGACTGGATGGATGCACAATCGTGTTCGCATGATCGCGGC
>DOHD01000036.1:4761-4903 GCA_003535455.1 Acidimicrobium sp. | reverse complement strand
ATTGACCTGCGGCGCGCAAACCACCGAGCAGCGAATATTTGTTGGCGCTCGACCAACCGGCGATCAAAATGCCGAGAACCGAAACCGACGAGACCGCCAACGCATAGAACACACCCGTCTCGAAATCGGTGAACCACGCATC
>DOHD01000036.1:0-4639 GCA_003535455.1 Acidimicrobium sp. | reverse complement strand
GCTGGCAAAAGTACAGCGACAAGCCCACCGAGAACGCGAAGCAATGACTGGCCCCAATATGGAACTTCGGCAAGCAATGCGATCATCGGTCGATATCTCCGAGGATGAAATAGAGCGAAGCCAAAATCGTCACGATGTCTGGCACATATACGCCTCGCAACAACCAAGGTGTGATCGAAATGTTGTTGAAACTTGCCGAACGAATTTTCACTCTGAACGGACCAAGATCGCCGCGTGACACGACGTAGTAACCCATCTCGCCGAGCGGATTTTCGGTTGAGACCCAAGCCTCACCCTCTGGCACTTTGATGATTTTCGGAACCTTGGCCATGACCGGACCGGCTGGAATCGAACCCAGAAGTTGATCAACGATCTTCGTCGACTCGCGCGTTTCTTGCAGACGGACCCAACAACGAGCAAAACTGTCGCCGTCCGGGTGTGTCCAAACCTTCCAATCGGCTTTGTTCCACATCATCGGCAACGACTGGTCACGACGCAAGTCCCAGTCGACACCGCTGGCGCGAAGGTTTGCGCCCGACAAGCCGTATTGCAGAGCGACATCGCGTGGAATCACGCCGATGCCCCGGGTTCGACTCTGGAATATTTCGTTGCCGAACAACAAATCTTCGATCTGATCACAAAAATTGCGCAACTTCTTCATTACGGCGCGCGTTTCGTCTATCCAACCGGCTGGTAGATCATCTTTCAGACCACCAATGCGGTCAAAGTTGGGGTGAAAGCGACCACCAGTGGCCGACTCGATCAGGTTCAAGACATATTCGCGATCGCGGAACGCAAGAAACACCGGTGTGATTGCACCGAGTTGCACGCCAAGATCACCCAAGAAAAGCGAAACATTTGCAATTCTCGAAAGTTCGAACAAGATCGTGCGAATATATTGCGCACGAGTCGGTACTTCGATACCCATGAGTTTTTCTGCCGCCAATATAAACGGCACTTCATTGGCGAAACTGCCGAGCCAATCGATGCGGTTGACGAGCGTCGTAACCTGCGGAAACGTGCGAACCTCTGCGAGCTTTTCGTAACCGCGGTGCATGTACCCGCAGGCAGGTTCTGCCCAAACAACTTGCTCGCCATCTAGACGAGCGATAATTCGCAGTGTGCCGTGAGTCGCCGGATGCTGCGGCCCGATGTTGAGCGTCATTCCCTCGGTTTCGAGTTCAAGGTTCAATCGGGCGTCAGCGGCTTGAGACGCGATATACGAAAGTTGTTGACGATCGCCGAGCATTGTCATGACTCGTCTCCGTCATTAGTGGCATCTGATGAATCGCCGCCAGGCAAAGGTTCGACATCGACAATGCCAGGCCATGGCTTGACCATGCGCGCAAGCAACGGAAAATCTTTGCGCAACGGATAACCCTCGAAATCGACCGGAAGATACATGTTTCGCAAATCTGAGTGCCCCGCAAAATCAATGCCGAACATTTCATGTGCTTCGCGCTCGTGCCAGTTTGCGCCGGCATAAACAGAAATGAGTGAGTCGATCACTGGTGTCGTGTCGTCAACATCGGCTTTGACGTTCAACCCGATGTGCGTCGTTGAATTTACAACTCGCACGAACACCTGAATGCGTGTCTCACCACCCGCATAACCAGGGCGAATCGTTGTATCGCGCTCGGGTGCTGGCTCTGTTGGATCATCTTCGCCTCGTCCGTATGGCGAGGGCATCCAATCAATTGCCGACAAAAAACAAAAATAGTCAAACGAATGAACGTCACGAAGTTTTTTCAAACTTGCCTGCCACGCATCAGTTCGAACCAGAATCCAAAGATCATCGCCCGGTTTTAAATGTGAGTCGACAACCGCTTCACCTAATGAATTTTTGATCGACGCCAACAACTCTTCGCGAGCGGTGTCGACAACCAGAGTTGCGGTTTCGCTAGTTGACGACAACGGTTTGACCTTTTCGCTCGGCAAGTTCAGCACCATCTGAAATTACATCCATTGACTTTGTGCCTTCGCCACGCCAACGCGCGCCCATGTCTTCGTTCTTTATGCGCTGCTGCAGAAGCACGATTCCTTCAAGCAACGCCTCAGGTCGTGGCGGACAGCCCGGCACATAAACATCGACCGGAATAATTTGATCGACGCCTTTTGTCACCGAATAACTATCCCAATACGGGCCACCACAGTTGGCGCAACTGCCCATGCTGATTACATATTTCGGATCGGGCATCTGCTCATAGAGCCGACGAATAACTGGTGCCATCTTGTCTGTGACGGTGCCAGAGATCACGACGAGGTCTGCTTGGCGCGGACTTGCCGGCAACGGAATGACTCCGAGACGCATCACGTCGTANNGAAGTCAGCGGCTTCGGCAAGCGACCGCGATCTACTAGACCCATCGCAACACACCCTTGCGCCACGCGTAGACAAGTCCGAGCAGCAAAATGAAAACGAACGCACCCATTTCAACGAGACCGAATACGCCGTAACGCTCAAGTTGGGTTGCCCACGGAAAAATAAAAACTGCTTCAACATCAAACACGACGAACAATAAAGCGAAAATGTAATAACGAACTTGGCTCTGCGACCAACCATGCCCAACCGGGTCGACACCGCTTTCGTAGGTCAGCAACTTTTCGCGGTTAGGCCGATTTGGTCGCACGATCGAAGCGACCCACAACAACAGGCCGGCAATCGCCACAGCCGCCACGCCGAACCAAACGACAGTTAAATACGACCGAAGAAAGGTGGACATACCCCTGTAAAACTAGTCTGCGCGACCGTTATCGGTTTAACTAAGAACGACTTTGGGCGTTTGTGAAAGAATCCATGGGAAGCGGTTTTATTTGGTCGCGGTCTCCAAAAACCAATCCACAAGGCGAGCCGCAGCAGGGGCACTTTGCTTGACTTGTTCGCGGGTTTGAGCGATTAGGTCGCTCGCCTTTAATCCAAGTTTCGAGAGTTCTGCTTCACCAGATTCGCTCGCCCACCGAGTCACAATTTGTTCGGTGACTTCTGGATGAAATTGCGTCGCAAACGAACGACCTGCACGAATCGCTTGCGGTCCGGCTGGGCTGGTGGCAACGACTGCGAGCGACTCTGGCACCGTGAAAGTGTCGTAGTGCCATTGCATCCAAGTGCCGGCAATCACCGAGTTTGGCGGGTCTGCGTCAACTTTGTGCCAGCCCACTTCATGTTGCTCGGCACGCTTTGCCGAACCACCAAACGCAGTCGCCATGATTTGCGCGCCAAAGCAAATGCCGAACAACGGAATGCCGCGACGATGCGTCTCTAAAATTAAGTCACACTCGGCGCGCACGTTCTTGGCAACGTCTGGCCAATACGCCGACCACCAACTGCCGAGCAACACGACCAAATCGGCGCCGTCAAGTGACGGCCACAAGTCTGGGTTCTCGCGCTCACAGTGTTCGAATTTGCTGCCGTGCTCTTTGAATCGCTCACCAACGAAACCGTGCTCGACAAAGCGCTGACCGATATAGCCCGGGTCGGCATCGTCAGAGTTGGCAACAAGTAGCGCGCGCATCACTCTAAGACTCGGGCAACGAAACCGGTTCGATGATCAGCATGGCGTCAACAAGATCAACCGAGGTGAACAGCTGTAACTGTTTTTTTGAAAAGCCAGAAGGAATCAACTTCAGTAACTCGATCGAGACTTCGGTATCAATACGGTTGCGAGTTGAATACACAATTTGTTTCGAATCACTG
Source organism: Acidimicrobium sp. (assembly GCA_003535455.1). Taxonomy (GTDB): domain Bacteria; phylum Actinomycetota; class Acidimicrobiia; order Acidimicrobiales; family Ilumatobacteraceae; genus BACL27. Next base: position 946 of record DOHD01000036.1, on the reverse strand, counting down.
TCAAAATCAGGCGAAAAAACCGTGATGGGGTAAAAAACTTTTTCTAGTGAGTCGCGATCGATACCCACCAGCACCCCGATCGCACCGTCGACATAGATGTCGTCCCACCGAGCGAAAAGGTCGCCGTCGTGCGAGAGAATATATTTCTCATCATTATTGACATCCGTGAAAACTGAAAACGATTCAGTATCCATGAAAGTAAGTTGAAAAACATCGTCGTGCAATACGTCGACTTGAGCAACTTTTGCATTTTCGCTATATATCAATTGCGCTGTGCCACTGTTTAAACTCGCCTCATCGGCAATGGCTTTTAGGTCTTCGACCTTCCAGATGCCGACCGGGACTTTTGTGCCATCATTTGGGTTGACAAAATCGCTTTCGAATCTGCCGACTAAAAATACTAGAACGACAGCTACGAGTATGATTCTGATGTTTCGCCAAACATTGCTACGTATCATTGATTGACCCGGCATCGAGCATTTTGCAAAATCAGGGTCGCTGTAACACCAAATGCGACCGTCCCGAGTAGCCAAATCGTCATCGGAGAAGGGCCAACCGTCCACCACCATTCGGCGTCTTGATTCAAATTCCAGCCGATTACGTCGACGCCGGTTATGTATCGGCGCATAGTTTGATGCAACGCGATTGAATTTCCAAGCGTCAAAAAACAAATCAAGATACGACTCACAGTTTTTGAAGTGATCAACGGTCGTTCGGCACTAGTTTCGACCGAAGCGAGGTAAGTGATGAGGCACATTAAATAAAGCGGCAAAATGTAGCGACCTGAAGTACCAACACCGTCGAGGTCGGCACGAAGCGGGAGCAGAATTAAAAGTGTCGACATCAAAAAAACAATCAGCCAATTTCGTCTCGATACGCGTTGTGCTGTTGAATAGATGACCAAAAACAAACTTGCAATTCCGCAGAAAACCACCAAATCAGACAA
>DOHD01000033.1:1315-2595 GCA_003535455.1 Acidimicrobium sp. | reverse complement strand
GGACGACGGCGTTGATGTCGCCGCCTTGGGCACCGATACCCGGCACAAGAATTGGCATGTCGCCAACAATCGACCGAACTTGCGCCAACTCGTCTGGATAAGTCGCACCAACAACCAGCGCACATTCGCCGATTAAACGCCATTTCGCAGCCGCAGTTCGCGCCACGCGCAAATAAACAGGCTCGCCATCAACTTCGAGCGATTGAAACTCACTCGACCCGGCATTTGAAGTGCGACAAAGCACAATCGTGCCCTTACCAGGTGTTTTCAAGAACGGCTCAAGACTGTCGGTACCGAGATATGGATTAACAGTCACTGCATCGGCGCCGTACCGCAAAAAAGCCTCGCGAGCATAAAGCGAAGCAGTGTCGCCGATGTCGCCACGTTTGGCATCCAAAATCAAAACAACGTCAGGAAACTTCGCGCGGATGTACTCACAAATATTTTCAAGTTGTTTTTCGGCGCCGACCGCAGCAAAATAGGCGATTTGCGGCTTAAACGCGCAAACCAAATCGCCAGTCGCATCGACTATCGCTTTGCAAAAATCTTCAATCGCATTAACCGAGCCACGCATCGAAGTTGGAAACCGCGAAACATCTGGGTCGAGGCCAACGCAAAGCATCGAACCGCTGCGATCCCATGCGGCATTAAGGCGCTGATAAAAACTCATCGGCTAAAAATTCACTGCTCGATGGCGATCGCACCAGTGGGACAAATTTCTTCGGCGGCAGTCAATGACTCGCGCAATTCTTCGCTTGGGTTTTCGTTGAGAATATGAAGAAAACCATCGCTGCGAATTTCGAAAACTTCGGGGCACATCTGCGTGCATGCGCCGGTCGAGGCGCAATTGTCAAAGTTGACGCTGACTTTCACCAAGGCGAGACTAGTTGAATCATGATAACCGTGCGCCAAGCGCGCGGGTTCGTGAAGTTAGCCGACGAGATTAGCCCGCGCGCCTAGCCCGCGACGCCTTGGCGTTCGAAAGCGCATAGCACGGCTCGCAACGAAGCAGTGATCGTGCTCGGGTCGGTGCCCACGCCCCAACGCACATTGCCCTCGGCATCGGCACCTTCGATATATGCGACCGCCATCGCCTCTGAACCTTGACTCAACGCGTGCTCGACATAATCTTTGACATCGAACACGACCTTGAACTCGTTTCGCAACGCATGAACGAATGCGTCGATTGGTCCGTTGCCGACACCCGTGAGCGTGCGCGGCTTGCCACCAACCAACATCTGCGCACTGATCGTCGTCGAACCTTTCGAGTCGCTGCGCAT
>DOHD01000033.1:1173-1301 GCA_003535455.1 Acidimicrobium sp. | reverse complement strand
GCCGACCACATAACGTCAGGCGCAATCTCGGTGCCCGAATCTTCGGTGATGTGTTGAATCGCTTTCGAGAATTCAACTTGCAATCGTCGTGGCAGCGCGAAACCATGCTCGGTCTGCATCACATAGGC
>DOHD01000033.1:0-1048 GCA_003535455.1 Acidimicrobium sp. | reverse complement strand
GCATCGAGACCTTTCTTGATTGCATCTTGATGACTGCCTGAAAACGCCGTGTAAACCAAATCGCCCGCATACGGCTGTCGCTCGGGCACAGCCAAGCGGTTGCAATATTCGGCATCACGTCGCAGCGCATCGATGTCGTTGATATCTAATTGCGGATCAACACCGTTGGTGAACAAATTCATCGCCAAAGTAATGATGTCGACGTTGCCGGTGCGTTCGCCGTTGCCAAACAGCGTGCCTTCAACGCGATCGGCACCAGCCATCACGCCGAACTCGGCTGCAGCAACCGCACAGCCGCGATCATTATGGGGATGCAACGACAACACAAGTTTGTCGCGCCGTGGCACGTTGCGACCGAACCATTCAATGACATCGCCATAAACGTTGGGCGAGTAGCACTCGACGGTTGCCGGCAAGTTCAAAATAATTTTGCGCTCGATGGTTGGCTCGATAACTTTCATCACTGCTTCGCAAATTTCAATTGCAAAGTCTGGCTCAGCCAAAGTGAAACTTTCTGGTGAATATTCGTAGCGCACGGCGGTGCCACCAAGACGGCCCTCAAGTTCACGACAAATTTTGGCGGCACTAGTTGCAATGTCGATAACGCCCGGCTTGTCGAGGCCAAAAACAACTCGGCGCTGCAACGGGTTGACCGAGTTATAAAAATGCACGATCGCGCTTGGCGCGCCAGCCAAACACTCATAGGTGCGCTCGAGCAATTCGCGGCGACATTGCACAAGAACCTGAATCGTCACATCTTCAGGAATCAAATCTTGTTCGATCAGCAAACGCACGAAGTCATAATCGGGTTGACTCGCGGATGGAAAACCAACTTCAATCTCTTTGAATCCCATTTTCACAAGAGTCTTGAACATGCGCAATTTTCGCTCTGGGTCCATCGGGTCGATCAGCGCTTGATTGCCATCGCGCAAGTCGACCGAACACCACAATGGCGCTTTGTCGATCATGTGATTCGGCCAAGTTCGGTCGGCGAGAACGAGCGGCACCGAATGCGAATATTTTTCAAATGGCATCTTGCGGGGCTGAG